>DAOQNO010000078.1:0-6502 GCA_035332125.1 Elusimicrobiota bacterium
GCCTACCGGACCGGGTTCACCCCGGCGGCCCTTCGACCGGCCCTTCCCGAAGGAGCGCCCGCCATGGACAAACGGCGCGTTCGGGCCTTTGAGGGATTTTTAAAATCGCTTCGGGAAACGGAGAAGGACCCCCGGGCGGTGGCCCGACGGTTGGCCGATCTTTGCGAATCCCGGCGGATCCCCCCCCGCGCGCGGATCGGGCGGGACGCCCATTTTTTTTGGTTTCTCCGACGCTGGATGCCGGACGGCTGGTGGGTTCGGGGAATGGAATGGTTTTTCCGAAGGCGGGTATTTCGCTGACGCGCGGCCGCCGGCGGGCCGGCGGTAACGTTTAGGAGGCGGGGACGCGCCGGAAGAAGCGGTTCTTGTGGAAGAACCCGACCGCTCCGGCCAGGACAATCAAATAGCAGGCCCCGGCAAACCAATCCCCGTGGCGGACGTAAAAGGTTTCCCGGTCCGCCGGGACCAACGGGCCCTGAATCACCGCCGCCGTGAGGAGTTCCGATTTTTCAATCACCTCGCCCCGAGGGTTGATGAACCCCGAAAGGCCCGTGTTCGCGGCCCGCAGGACCCACCGGCCGTTCTCCACGGCCCGGAGCACGTTGGCGGCGAAATGCTGTTCCGGCGCGGCCGTGTCCCGGTACCAGCCGTCGTTGGTGATGTTCACCAGGACCTTCGCCCCGGCCCGGGAAAAGTCCGCGACCAACCCCGGAAAGAGCCCCTCAAAGCAAACGCTCACGCCCAACGGTACCGGACCCGGGACCACCCCGGCGTCCTCCCCCGCGTCGAAGGATCCCAAACTGTTGAGCACCCCGTCCAACCGGCCGAGAATTTTCTGAAAGGGCGCGTATTCCCCGAAGGGGACCAGGTGCCGCTTCCGGTATTGGCCGATCAATTCCCCCGCGGGGGACATTAAGAACGCCGCGTTGTAATCCCGCCCCGATTGCCGCGAAACGGCCCCGAACAAAATCGGAATCCGGGCCGCCTTGGCCAGGCCGGCCACCCATTTCAGGTATTTCTCGTCGTTGGGAATCCAGCCCGGGACCGCCGTTTCCGGCCAGACAATGAGCGCCGGGCCGGCGGCGGCCGCCGTTTGGGTGAGCCCGGTGTAGGCGGCCACGATTTCGTCCTCGTAACTTTGGTCCCACTTTTTGTACTGGTCGATGTTTCCCTGGACGATGGCGGCCCGAAGCGCGGGGCCCTCGGCCGGGGGATGACGCCAAAGGGCCACGCTCAGAGCCGTCAAACCGGCCAAGGCCAAAAAAGCGGGCCCGGCGGGCCGCGCCCACCGCGGTTCCCCTCGAAGCCGTCCGTCCAACAACAGGGCCAGGGCTCCGTTGAAGAGCGCCACGAGGAACGACACCGCGTACACGCCGCCGAGGGCCGCCAGGGGCAGATGTTTGGGAACGAGCCACTGGGTGCAGGCCAGGGGTAGCCAGGGAAAACCCGTCAGGAGATGGGCGCGCGCGTGTTCCAGCGCGACCCAGGCGGCGGCGAGGAAAAAGGGGCGGGCGATTTTCATCCCGTCGGCCATTTTGACCGCGGCCGCGAAAGCGGCCCAATAAACGGCCAAATAGGCGGAGAGCGACAGAAGCGCCAGGGCGCTCACGACGTGCCCCACGCCGCCCCAGCGGCAGGTGGGATAAATCCAATACAGCGTGCCGAGATGGGCCAGGAGACCGGCCGCGCCGCCGGCCCGAACCGCTTTTTTCAGGGGCCATCGGGGCACGGCCCAGAGGAAGGGCACAAGAACGACCCACCCCAGTCCGCCGCCGGCGTTGAAACGGGGATAGCAAAGGACGTAGAGGACCGCGGTGGCGAGCGGCCCGGTCCAAAGGGGAAGGGGACGGGATTTCAACGGAGGGCGGGGATTATTTGCCGCAACACTTCTTGTACTTCTTCCCGCTGCCGCAGGGGCAAGGGTCGTTGCGGCCGATGGTTTTCACCGTGGGAAGGGCGGCGGCCGCGGGGGCGGCCGGCGGGTTCTTTCCGTTCCCGTTGGGCCGGGCGGTGGCGATCAAGGGCACCGGGCGAACAGCGCGCGCCGGCTCCGATCGAGGGATCTCGCCCGTCACGACGGGGGTTTCGGGTTTTTCCAACATCATCACCCGTTCGGCCGGGGCGGCCTGGGGCGCGGCTTCCAAATGGAACATGTATTCCAGGGTCTCTTCGCGGATTCGCTGCATCATGCCTTCGAAGAGGGCGAACCCTTCTTTTTGGAATTCGATCAAGGGATCCTTCTGCCCGTAGGCCCGAAGGAAGATGCCCTTCCGCAGCTGTTCCAAATAGGTCAAGTGGTCCACCCAGGCGGTGTCCATGACTTGGAGGAGGATGAACCGCCCCATTTGGCGGAACAGGTCGGCGCCCAGGGTCGACGCGCGTTTTTGGAACGCCTCTTCCAACAACTCGGTCAGCTCCGCCAGGAGGGCGGCGGAGGACGGGTAAACCTCGGACTTGAATTCCCGCTCCACCCCGAACCCCCGGGAGAGCCAGGCCTTCAGGCTTTGGAAATCCCACTCGTCGGAATGGGCCTTTTCCGGCGCCCAAAGGGCCAGCTTTTCCTCGAGGGATTCCACCATCATGGTTTTCAGCCGGTCCGTCAGGTCCAAGCCGTCCAAAATCGCGTTCCGCAGTTTGTAGACGGCCTCGCGCTGCTTGTTCATGACGTTGTCGAAATCCAACAACTGTTTGCGGATGTCGAAGTTCATGGCCTCGACTTTGGTTTGGGCGCTCTCGATGGCCTTGTTCACCCAGGGGTGCTGGATGTCCTCGCCCTCCTGCATGCCCAGACGCCCCATCCAGGCCTGCATCCGCTCGGAGCCGAAGAGGCGCATCAACTCGTCGTCGAGGGCCAGATAGAAACGGGAGGACCCGGGGTCGCCCTGACGTCCCGCGCGGCCCCGCAGTTGGTTGTCGATGCGCCGGGACTCGTGGCGCTCGGTGCCGAGGATGTGCAACCCGCCCCGTCGTTCCCGGGCCAAAATGTTTTCGGGGAGCAAACTTTCCAGAAGCGCCCGGTTGTAAGCCCGGAGCGTATCGGTATCGACGTCTTGGCCAGCGCTTCGCGCCCGGGCGACGTTGTCCCGAAGTTCGGCGCTCAAAGCGGCGGGCGGCTCGGCGATCCCCAGGGCCTTGTCCAAATCCGGTTGATCCAACAGGGCGTTCAGGGCCGCGATGGCCTGTTTTTCCGTGGCCTTGGCCCAGCCCTTGGCGTCGACGTTCATTTTGGCCAGGAGGACCCGATCCACCGCCTCCGGTTTTTTGGCGCGGCTTTCGTAATCGTAGACGTTGAAATCCCCGAGCCCGAAGAACACCGACCCGGTCTTGACGCTTTCGGCGGCTTCCGCGTCGGGCGGATTGCCGCCCAAAATAATGTCGGTGCCGCGGCCGGCCATGTTCGTGGCGATGGTGACGGCGGCCTTGCGCCCGGCCTGGGCGATGATGCTGGCTTCCTGCTCGTGGTATTTGGCGTTCAACACGCTGTGGGGGATGCCCTTGCGCCGGAGCATGGCGGCCAGCCGCTCCGATTTTTCGATGGAACGGGTGCCCACGAGCACGGGCTGTCCCCGCCGCCAACAATCCTCGATCTCGTCCACGATGGATTCGTACTTTTCCCGCTCGGTCCGAAACACCCGGTCGGCCTGGTCGAAACGGCGGGTCGGCTTGTTGGGCGGGATGGCCACGACGTCCAACTTGTAGATTTCCCAAAATTCCTTGGCCTCGGTCAGGGCCGTGCCCGTCATGCCCGCCAGTTTCTTGTACTGCTTGAAGAAATTCTGGAAGGTGATGGTGGCGAGGGTTTGGTTTTCCTCGGCGACGCGGATGCCCTCCTTGGCCTCCACCGCCTGGTGCAGGCCGTCGGACCAGCGCCGCCCGGGCATCAGGCGCCCGGTGAACTCGTCGACGATGATGACCTCGCCGTCTTTCACGACGTAGTCGACGTCTTTTTGGTAAAGCTTGTGGGCCCGGATGGCCTGGGAGATGTGGTGCACCCATTCGCCGGAGATGTCGTCGTAAAGGCTGCGCACGCTCAGGAGGGATTCGCACTTGCCGATGCCCTGGTCGGTCAGGGTGGCGGTGTGGGCTTTTTCGTCCACGATGTAGTCGAAGCCGGCGCCCAGGTCGATGCCCTTGTACTTGGCTTCGATCTCCTCGGACTCCGTGATGACCCGGCCCTTGAGCTGGGGGATCAGACGGTTGACGATCTGGTAGCGCTGGCTGGAGGCTTCCCCGGGGCCCGAAATGATGAGGGGCGTCCGGGCCTCGTCGATCAGGATGGAGTCCACTTCGTCCACGATGGCGAAGTTGAAGGGGCGCAGAACCCGGTGGCCCGGGTCCCGAACCAGGTTGTCGCGCAGATAGTCGAAACCGATTTCGTTGTTGGTGACGTAGGTCACGTCGCAGGCGTAGGCCCGGCGGCGCTCGTCGTTGGGCATGTCGTGCTGGACGAAGCCGACGGTCAAGCCGAGAAATTCGTAGATGGGGCCCATCCACTGGCGATCGCGCTTGGCCAGGTAGTCGTTGACGGTCACGAGGTGGACGCCCTTGCCGGTCAAGGCGTTCAAATACACCGGCAGGGTGGCGACCAGGGTTTTGCCTTCGCCGGTTTTCATTTCGGAAATCATGCCGCGATGGAGGACGATGCCGCCGATCAACTGGCACCGGTAGGGGCGTAGGCCGATGGCCCGGGCCGCGCCTTCCCGGGCGACGGCAAAGGCTTCGGGCAACAGGTCGTCCAGGGTTTCGCCCTTGGCCAGACGGTCTTTGAATTCCTGGGTCTTGGCTTTGAGGGCCTCGTCCGAGAGATGGGCCAGGGCCGGGCCGTGGCTCTCCGCCCGATCCACCAAGGGCTCGATGGCCTTGAGGGTCCGCTGGTTTTGGGTCCCGATGAAGAATTTTAAGATGGTTTCAATCATAAAAAACGGCCCGGAATCCCGGGCCGAATTGTTTAATTATATCAATTATCCCTTCCGTCCAACTTCCGCGCCCTCTTTTTCAAGCAATCGCCGTTTGGTCGCGAGCCCCCCCCGGCCGGAGTAGCCGCCCAGCCCCCCGTCCGACCGGACCACCCGATGGCAGGGAACGATGGGCGCGAAGGGGTTGGCCCCGAGGGCCGTTCCGACGGCCCGGGCCGCCCCCGGCCGGCCGATTTTCCGGGCGATCCAGGCGTAGGTGCGGACCTCGCCCCGGGGAATTTCCGCGCAGGCCGTCCAGACGGATTGGCAAAAAGCGGTATGGGCCTTCATGGCCTCACGAATTTTTTTCGGCAGGGGCATCGTCGTCTCCTTGAATCATTTTCTTGTCCCGGCGGGACCGGTGGAACGTGATGGCGAAACGGTGCGCCTCGTCCCGGACGCGCTGAAGCAGGTGCAGGGCGGGGGAGGATTTGGGCAGGCGAATCGGGTCTTTGCGGTCGGGCAAAAAGATCTCTTCCTCCCGCTTGGCCAGGGACGCCAGGGCCAAACGCCGGCCCAGGGGGGCCACGGCCCGAAGGGCGGCCGACAACTGCCCCGGTCCGCCGTCGATCAACGTCAAGTCCGGCCAGGGCCCGCCTTCGGCTTGAACGCGCCGGTAGCGGCGCCCCACGACTTCCTCCATGGAGGCGAAATCATCGATCCCCTTCACCGTGCGCACGCGGAATTTCCGGTACTGGGACTTGTCCGGTTTCCCGTCCCGAAGCACGACCAGGGAGGCCACGGTCTCCACCCCTTGAACGTGCGAGATGTCGAAACATTCGATCCACCGGGGCGGGCGCGGAAGCTCCAGGGCCCGTTGAAGTTCCTGCAGGGCCTGGCTGGATTGGATCCGCCCCTGAACGTCCTCCTCCCGCATGGCGCGAAAAGTCACCGTTTGGCGCACGTGGGCCAGGGCCGCCAGGTGGTCCCGCAGCACGGCCGCCTTTTCAAATTTCATCTCCGCGGCGGCCTGTTTCATTTCCATTTCCCACCCCCGTCGAAGGGCGGCGTTCTTGCCTTCGAAAAAGAGGATCGCCCGGTCCACCAGGACCCCGTAGTCTTTCCGGTTGATCCGCCCCAGGCAGGGGGCCGGGCATTCCCCCGTGTGAAGGTAAAGGCAGGAGCGGACTTTTTGGTAGGGGAGGGGCTGGGCTTCGGTGAATTCGTAGTCGCAGGGCCGGAGCGGGAACAGTTTCCGTTTCCACAGCCCCTCCAGGAGGCCCCGCACCGCGCTCACGTTCGGGTAGGGGCCGAAATAGCGCGCCCCGTCCCGCCGACGGTCCCGGGTGAGGCGGATCCGGGGAAAATCCTCGTGGGTGGAAATTTTCACGAAGGCGATATAGTAAGACTGTATTAGCAGAGTCGAAATCCGCCGCCATTCTTTAGCCTCACCTTGGACGTATGCCCAGTTGGACGCCCACGAGCGCGCTCTCGATCCACAGGAGAGTTGTCTCCTGCTTTCAGAGGTGGCTCCGGTTGTGACTCTCGGTCGGAGACCTGATTCTCGAAATAGCCTCATTGCCTCTGAGGAGGCTTTTCGTAACCGG
>DAOQNO010000079.1:0-6404 GCA_035332125.1 Elusimicrobiota bacterium
AACCGAGGGGAGACCCGTCGTCCGTCGTGGCCCCCAAATACCACTCGCCGTCCCAACCGTGTTTGTTGACGGCGGCCTTGAGTTTTTCGGCGCTTTTTCGATAGCGGGCGGCGCGCGCCTTTTCCTTGGCGGGCAACGCTTTGAGGGCGATGGCGCGGTCGGTGGCGTCGGCCCAATCCCGAAGAATCCCGTAGAGGAAATGCCCCATCCAGACGCTTTCGCCCTTGCCCCCCCAACCGGCCGCGGACAATCCGTCGTTCCAATCGGCCTCGCCCATGAGCGGCAATCCCCGGGGAGACAGACGCGTGAGGGCCTTTTCAATGGCTCGCACCGCGTGTTCGTGCAAAGTCGCGGTCTCGGTGGTTTTCGTTCCGGGCTTGGCCGCGAAGGGCGCTTTTTCGCCCAGGACCGCCCATTGGCCGGTTTCCTTCAAATAATTCATCAAGACGAAGGGCAGCCAAAGGAGATCGTCGGAAAAGCGCGACGGATGCCCTTCCTCCGACAACGGATGCCACCAGTGGTAGACCGTGCCGTCGCTGAATTGATGGGCCGCGTGCAAATGGATCTGCTTCCGCGTTCCCTCGGGGTCCAAGGGCAGGAACACCTGGCTGTCCTGAAGCTGATCCCGGAAACCGTAGGCGCCGCCCATTTGATAGTAGGCCGTCCGGCCCCAGAGGCGCCCCGACAGGGCCTGGTATTTGAGCCAGGTGTTCGTCAACAAATCGAAGCCCTTGTCCGGCGTTTCCACCGGGAAAGCGCCGATGTATTTGTCCCAGAACATTTCCGTCCGGCCCCAGGCGTTGTCCACTTCCGAAAAATCCATGTACCGACGGGCCTTGACCAAGGCCTGGGATTGGGATTCCGCCGCGCCGACGGTGAAAAGCACGCTGCGTTCTTCCCCGGCCTTGAGTTCCACGGGCACGCAGAGGCTGGCGATGCCGTCGTCCCATTTGTGGGTGGTGGGGCCCGTGTAACGGCCTTCGCGCAGGGCCGCGGGGGCCTGGACCGAGCCGTAATTGCCCAAAAAGGCCTGCTTATCGCCGGAGGCGTCCCGGGTCGGCAAATTGACGGCGTGCCAGGCCACGTGGTCCCAGGTCCGGTTCCACAATTGTCCCTTGGCGTTCTTCAGCGGCGACATGCGTTTTTTGGCGAGGATGATTTTCTTCTCGTCCTGGAAAGCGGTCTCAATGAAGGTCCGATGGAACTCCCGGTGCCAGTCCGGCGACTCGCCCAAATTCCATTCCAGGTAGGTCCAGAGACTCAGGGAGCGGGGCGTTTTCGACGTGTTCTTGATCCGCAATCGCCAGATTTCCAGCGGCTCGCCTTCCGGCACAAAGACCAGCCATTGGGCCTGAATCCCTTCGTTCTGGGAGGTGATGATCGTGTAGCCCACGCCGTGGATGACTTCGTAACTTTCGGGCTTCGCCTGGACCGGCTGCCATCCGACGGACCAGAACTTTCCGGTTTTGTCGTCCCGCATGTAAATCGTCCGGCCCATCACGTCCTGAATCAAATCCTGATTCCACCGGGTGATTCGGTTCAAGGTGGCGTGGTTCAACCAGCTGTAGCCGCTCCCCGTCTGGGACATGGCGACGCCGTAGGTCCCCGACGACATGATGTTGACCCAGGGCCGCGGCGTGTCCGGCCGGTGGATGATGAAACTCGCGCCGTCCTCGGCGAATTGGCCGTAGGCCGTGCGGTAAGGAAAGCTTGGGTTGGGCATGGGGGATCTCCTTAAAAACGATTCCGGCGCCTCGAAAGGCGTCTCTACCAGGTCAGTTGAATCTCGGTTTCAGCGCCTTCGGCTTCAAAATCCAGACGGGCCTCGCCCGCGCTCCAGGCGGCCGCCGACTTTCCGCCGGAGATGGCCACGCGGGGCTTGGCCGGCAAGGCGACGCGAACCTCGTATTGGCCCCCGGGCAGGGTGGCGAACACCAGTTTCACTTTGCGTCCCCGCGCCAGAGCGCTCAGGACCTCGGCTGTAGCGTACACAAGACGGACGTTTCGGTCCAGCGGAATATTGAGAGGCAAAATCGCTCCCGAGAGGGGCGCCAGCGTCAGGGTTCCGGTGGCGGGCAATCGCCAAAGGCCTTTGCCGCCGGGCCGGGGCAGGGAGACCGCGGCCTTCCGCTCGACGAAATGGTAATTGAACACGAAAAGGAAACCAAACTCTTCGTTGCACCGCAGGACGGCCTGTATGTCCCAAGGCGAGCAAATCACTTTGGGCACCAAACCCAGTCCCTTGGCCCAATCCCCCACCCATTCCCGAAAGTGATCGAACACGTGGGGCAACCCAAAGCCGACCACCACGGCTTCGCCCCGGCCGACGCGGGTGTGGACGGCTCCCGCGCCCGACGGCAATTCCGCCCGGGTGCGCGCCTTGGCTTCGGTGGCGAAGGTTTGAATGGGGCCCTGCACCCATTGGTCGGTCCCGTTCTCCTTGAACAAATTGCCCTTTTGCTCCCCCGTGACCGAAAGGCCCAGGGCGTCCGCCAACGTCGTGTCGGCCTCGCCCCGAAGGTCCTTCACGGGAAGTCGGGGACCCAGAATTAATTTTCCCCCTTCGCGCACGTAGGCCGCCAATTTGGCTTGGGTGTCGTGGTCCATGAAATCCAGGGAGTAGACCCAGAGGCTCCTGTGCCGCCGCAGAACGTCCAGGGTTGATCGTTGAACGTCCGTGTAGTCGTAACTGTAGCCGGCCAGTTGAACGAGCCGCGCCACGCCGTCGTACCAAAGATTTGTTCGCTGCCCTTCAATGCCGTCCACCCAGGGCCCGGCCCAGTATTCCGTGCCGTAATAGGGCAGATAAAAACCGAAGGTGGTGTCCACGACCTTCTTCGTTTGGGCCAGAAACGAACCCGCCCATGCGATAAAACGGCCGAACTCCTTCAAAGGTTCGAGGTGGGGCCGAGCCTCCCCCTTGGGGCCGATGGGGGCCTGCCAATCGTGGTAGGTGCCGAAGGCGCCGTACCCGGGCGGGTTGACGCCGCCGGCGAACATGTAGGCGTTTAAGCCGGAAAGCCCCTGCCCCACGGAACTTTTGACGTTGAGCGCCACCTGCTGGGGATAAAGTCGGGGACGGTCCCGCATGATGCCGGTCTGAAGCTCGGCGCAGAGGACGGGCAGCGGCGACTCGGCCAGGGGCTCGAAGGGCGGCAAGACGGGCAAACGGCCTTCGAGGGCCGGGTTTACTTTTTCCGCTTCGCCGCTTACCGCCACCGCGCCCAACATGCGGGTTACTTCCGTGGTCAGGGCCACGTCGTGGAAGTTTTCAAAATCCAAATGGCGCATTTGATAGGCCCCGCCGAAAATCAATTTCGGGGTCAAAATCGGGAAATCCCGAAACATGGACGTCGTCATGGGGGCCCAGTTGCCCCGGCCGCGAATGTCGTAGTCGTAAAACTGGGGAATGTTGCAGAAGAGCGGGACGTCGACGCCCAGGTCCCGGGCCCGCCGGGCGAGCAGGTGGAAATAGGTGGCGTAGTAGCGGCGGTAGAAGAGCGACCAGTCCACGTGAATGACCACGCGATCGGCGTCCGCGTCCTCGCTTTTGGGCTGGTGCACCTCGTCGAAGGAGGCGTAGGCGGTTTTGTAGGCGTCGTTCAGCGCTTGAATCGATCCGTGGGTTTCCTGGATGAACCGACGATACATGCGATTCACGTGGTCCTTGTGGTCGGCGCCTTTTTGAAGCCAGTGAACCATGGCGACTTCGTTGCAAAGTTGAACGGCCAACACGTTGCCGCCCCGGGTGGTTTGCCGCTGGACAACCCCGGGCAAAAGGGCGTCGTACCACCGGGACACCTTTTCCTGAAACACGGGGTGCAGGTAGGACAAAATCGTCACGTGGGGCAAATTGCCGACGTTCCGGCGCCCCGTCACGAAGACGTCGGGATACCCCGAGAGCAGCCAGCCGGGAATTCCCTCGTTGACCAATTCCGCGTTGGACACGGGTCCCACCCGGGCCGACACGAACAATCCCAGGGATTTGGCCGTATCCAGGAAGGTCATCACGTCCCGCTCGGGGTGGGTTTCCCCCGTCAGGCCGATGCGGCCTTCCTCGGGCTCGTGCCAGCTCCAGGGGATGTAGGTGCTGACGGTGTTGAACCCGGCCTTTTTGAGGGCCGTCAACCGCGAACGCCATTGGGTTTTGGGGATGCGGAAATAATGCACTTCGCCCGAGTAGAGGAAAAACGGGCGGCCGTTAAGGGAAAAATAGCCGTTGGTCAGTTCCATTGTAAGAGCGTGTCCGCGGTTCGGAGAGCGATTACACTAGCAAAGAATTTCACAGGGCGGAAGGCGGTTTGTTACAATGGACGGCATGAAGAGAATCGCCAAATTGGCCGGAACCGGCGCGTTGATTTTCACCTTGGCCTACCTCGGGTTTACCCCGGCGGGCCTGGGATTTTTCGGCCAACCCGCCCGGGTTCCCACCCTCGCCGAATTGACCGAGGCCAACCCCGGCACCACCGCCTACATGGAAATTCGGCGGCGGGAGGCGGAGGCCCTGGGCAAAAAATGGCGTCCCCGTTTTACCTGGGTCCCCTTCGCCCGGGTTTCGCCCGCGCTGGTGAACGCCGTTCTGGCCGCCGAGGACAGCACGTTTTACCAGCACCACGGCATCGAATGGGGCCTCACCCGCGACGCGCTGTTGGAAAACCTTCGCCGGGGGGAAAAGGCCCGGGGCGCCAGCACCATCACCCAGCAGGTCGCCCGCAACCTTTATTTGTCCCCCCAAAAAAGTTACCTGCGAAAAATCCGCGAAATGATTTTGGCCCAACGCCTGGAACAAACTTTGACCAAGCGGCGAATTCTGGAAATCTACCTGAACATCGCCGAATGGGGTCCCGGCGTCTTCGGCGCCGAGGCCGCGGCCCAAACCTATTTCGGCAAACCGGCCTCGGACCTCACCTGGGAGGAGGCCGTTTCCCTCACGGCCGTGCTGCCGAGTCCTCTTCGCCACGCGGCCAACGCCGACCGCCCCTGGGTCAACCTTCGACGGCAATGGGTCTGGTCCCGGCTCGTCGAAACCCGACGCTACACGCCGCCCCCGGCCGACCCCGCCGTCCCCGCCCCGTCCAACAGCGGGGGTTAAAAGACACCCGCATGATTCCCGCGGCCGCCCTCAAATACCTCGCCGTCTTTGACGCCGGCCTGGCGATTCTTTTTTCCATCGTCGTCATTTCCAAGAAACGGGACCCGGCCGTCACCTTGGCCTGGGTTCTGGGATTCTTCTTCCTCCCGGTCCTCGGGGTCCTGCTTTACGTTTTCTTCGGTTACCAACGCTTTCGATTGCGGCGGCGGCAAACGCCGAACCCCAGCGGCCGGCTCCCCTCCCTGCACGCCCCCGACGCCCAGGCCGCCCTGCCGGACCCGCTCCGCGGCGTGGCGGATTTGGCCAACCGGCTGACCGAATACCCCGTCACGGCCCAGAACCGCGTCGAGGTTTTCACCCGGGCCGACGACACCGACACCGCCCTTACCGCGGCCATTCGGGGCGCCCGCCGCCACATTCACATGTGCTATTACATTTTCGAACCGGACTCCGACGGTATTTTTTACCGGGACCTCCTGGCCGAAAAAGCCCGGGAGGGCGTCCAGGTGCGCCTCCTCATGGACGCGGTGGGGTCCTTCAGCGTGGACGACGACTTTCTGGCCCCTCTGCGCCGCGCCGGCGCCCGGGTGGATTTCTTCGGCCCATTCGGTACGATCCGCCGTCCCTGGGCCTTCAATTTCCGCAACCACCGCAAATTGACCGTCATCGACGGCCGCGTGGGCTTTTTGGGCAGCCAAAACATCGGCCACCACTTTTGGCGGGTGGGGTCCCGGCGCATCGCCTGGCGGGAGACGGACGTCCGGGTGGAGGGCCCGGCGGTGGAGGAACTGCAGACCGTCTTCGCCGAAGACTGGCATTTCGTCACCCGGGAAAACCTGACCGGGGACGACTTTTTCCCCCCGCCGTCGCCCGACGCGGCGGGCACGACTCTGGTGCAGGCCCTGCCCACCGGCCCCGACCGGAAAGAGGATGCCCTCGCTTTCATTTTCGTCGAGGCCCTGCACACGGCCCGGGAACGGGTGACCATCACGACGCCCTATTTCATTCCCACCCCGGCGGTGGTCCTCGCCCTCGAGGGTGCGGCCCGACGGGGCGTGCGGGTGGACCTCCTGGTTCCCCGGCGCACGGACCACCCCGTGGTCACCTGGGCGGGGCGAAGCTATTTCGATGAGTTCGTGGAAAGCGGCGTGCGGATTTTCGAATACGCCGAGGCGTTTTTGCACTCCAAGGTGGTGACGGTGGACGGCCGGCTGGCCCTCCTGGGTTCCGCCAACATGGACACCCGAAGTTTTCGGTTCAACTTTGAATTGAGCCTTTTGGTTTACGACGAAAAAGTCGTGGGCCAACTGGT
>DAOQNO010000080.1:0-6353 GCA_035332125.1 Elusimicrobiota bacterium
GGGCCGCCAGGGTGACGTACCGGCCGACCTTGACGGAACCCGCGATGCCGGTCAAAGCGACGATGAGGCAATGCTCCCCGATCTCGGTGTTGTGGGCTATTTGGACCAGGTTGTCGATTTTGGTGCCTCGGCCGATCTTCGTCACGCCGACGGCCGCGCGGTCGATCGTCGAGTTGGCCTGGATCTCCACGTCGTCGCCGATCTCCACCGTCCCCACTTGGGGAATTTTGTAATGCCGACCTTCGTGTACGGTAAAGCCGAAACCGTCGCATCCGATCACCGCGCCGGGCTGCAACACCACCCGGTCGCCCAGGGCGACGCGCTCGCGCAGGGTCGCGCGGGGATAAATCAGGCAATCGCGCCCGATGCGGACGTCGAAACCGACATACACGTGGGCGTACAAAACGCTGTTGTCACCGATCACCGCGCCGTCCTCCACCACGGTGAAGGCGCCGATGGTCACGTTCTTCCCGACCCGGGCGGTGGGGGCCACCTGGGCCGTCGGATGGATGCCCGCCGGTCGCCGCGTGCGTTCCTTTTCCAAAACCTCCAGAACCCGGGCCCAGCCGTAGGGCGGGTTTTTGACCACGACCGCCGGGCGGGACCCGGTGTCGACGCCGGGAGCCACGAGCACCGCCCCGGCCCGGGTCGTTTCCAACTGGGATTGGTATTTGTCGTTGCCCAGAAACGTGATGTCCCGGGGGGTGGCGTCGGCCAACCCGGCCGCGCCTTCAATAACCGTCGCGCCGTCGCCGCGAACCGCGCCGCCCGTCAATTCCGCAATTTGCGTTACCGTTAATTTCACGTGGGAGTCCTCAGGGTTTTCCGTCGTCCGGAAGCCCCCGCAACCGCCGGGCCAAGGGTTCCGTTAAATCGATGGCGTTCTGACCGTAGAGAATGGCCGATTTGTCGACCACCAGATCCACGCCCTTCTCCTGGGCCAATTGCACCAAGGTCTTGTAGAGCGAGCCCAAAATTTGGACGGATTTCTTTTCCTCGAGCTCCTTCAATTCCCGGGCCGCGGCGGCCCGCGCTTCGGCGATTTCGGCCTGTTTTTCCCGCCGGACCGCTTCCCGCTCCTCGGGATCGGGGGCCGGAATCGCGGCCGGCCCGGTGGAGGCGGTCGGGGACATCAAATCCGGCGGCAGGGCGAACAGCCCGGTCGAAATCACCGGCGGCGTGGCGGGCGCGCTCGCGGGCGCGGGCCCGTCCAGGGCCGCCAATTCTTTTTCCCGGGCGGCCAACTCGGACCGTCGCTTTTCCAACGCCTTGTAATATTCGGCCCGGGCCTTTTGGGTCTCCGGGTACTCCCGAAAAATCTTGTCCATGTCGACGAACCCAACACGGGTCGCCTGGTTGGCCCCCCGCTTCAGAGGAATTTCCAGCGCCCCCAACGACGATCCGGCGGCCACCGTACATCCGGCGACCGCGAGGGCGGCAACAAAGGTTCGATTCCACTGGGAATGGGCGGGCGACAAAAAATCCTCCCCCGTACGGGGCGAAGCGGCTTTAAAACGTCGATTTTACACTATTGGGTGGGGGCTGTCCACCGCCGAGGAACGCGCTTAGAAGATGTTCCCGATGGTGAAATAGAACTGGCTCAAGGGCTGTCCGGGCAAATGGTTCAATCCGTAACCCCAATCGAGGCGAATGGGGAAGACCGGGGTTTTGAATCGGACGCCGAATCCCACGCCGGACCGCATTTGATTGAGGCGGCTGCCGATCCCGAGATTGACGTCCCGGTTGCCCGCCCAGCTGCCGCCCACGTCGGCGAAAAAAGCGCCTTGAAGGATGGTGCGGTGGTTTTCCTGCACGATGGGAAACTTGTATTCGGCGTTGTACACCATGTAGGTGTGCCCGCCGTCCACGCCGACCTCCCCGATGTCGTATCCCCGGACGGTGTCGACGCCGCCCACTCGGAACAATTCCGAGAAGGGGAGGTCTTTGCTGGGCGGGAATTCCTTGACGAAGGCGCCCCGGGCCGAGAGCGTCAGCACGAATTTCCAAATCGTCGGGAAATAGCGCGCCACGGACAGTTCCGGTTTGTAGAAATTCAAATCGCCCCCGAAAGGCCCTCCCGCCACCTCGACCGTCGCGCTGTGGCGGCCGCCCCGCGAAGCGTCGAACACGTTGTCCCGGGTGTCCCACACCGCGCCGGTGGTGAACGCGGATTTGATGTCGTCCGAGGGGAGGATGTTGTTCGCCGGGTCGGCGTTGCCGATGAATTTGGGTTCGATGTCGAAGACCCGGACGCGCTCGTAGTTGTAATTTTCGATCAGCGACAGCTCGTCCGACAGGCGGGGACCGAGACGAAGCCCAAAACCGCGGTTCCCCTTCTTGTAGGCGAAGGAATCGTTTTGGAAAGGGAGGGTCCGGACCGTGTCGAAGAGGTCGACGCCGAAACTCACGGGCTTGTTGAGAAACCAGGGGTCCGTCCAACCGATTTCGTAATTCTGTTTTTTGCGCCCGAATTCCCACATCAAATTCAGCCGCTGGCCCAACCCGAACAAATTGACGTGCTGGACCTGGAGCGTTCCCACCACGCCGTCCAGGCTGGAAAAACCCGCGCCGGCGGACAGGATGCCGGGCTTGCCCTCCTTAACGGAGAAGACCACGTCGGCCAGGGACGGGGAGCGGGGCTGCTGAATGTCCACCTGCACGTCGTCCAAAAAGCCCAAATTGTAAATGCGCTCCACCGACCGCCGCATCTTGCCCGCGGAAAAAACGTCGCCCGGTTTGAGCAGCACTTCCCGGCGCACCACCTTCTCCTTGGTGTAGGTGTTGCCGTCCACGTACACCCGGTCCACGTAGACGACCGAGCTTTCGACGATGGCGAAGGTCACATCGACCGTCCCCCGCGTTTCGTCCACGGGGTGGGTGAGGGTTTGGGGATCGATTTCCGCCCGCAGATACCCCTTGTCCGCGTACAAATCCTGCAGGGACCGCAGGGATTCGTTCATCTTGGATTGCTCGTACAATTTTCCCGACCGAAGGGCGACGGCCTTGGACAGCTCGGCGTCCTTGTAGAGCGTCGCGCCCGCGAAAGCGACGCCGCCCACCGTGTAACGGCGCCCTTCCCGGACGCCCAGGGTCAACGTCACCCGGGTGTGGTCCTCCGAAAAGGAGCGTGAGGAGGCGTTCACCTGAACCTCCAGGAACCCCTGGTCCCGGTAAGCCTCGATGAGGTGGTCGATGTCCTCTTTGTACGTGTCTTCCTTGAAAACTTTTTTGCGGCGTGTTTTCTTGAGCCGGCCCCGGACCTTCCGGGCGGTCATAAAGCGGTTGCCCTCGACGTTGACGGCGTCCACCAACACGCGGTTCCCCTCGGTAATGAAGAAGGTTAAAATGACTTTGTTGGTTCGGGGGTTTAAGGAAACGTAGGACTCCGCCTGGGCCTCGGCGTACCCTTCCTCCCGGTATTTGGCGATGATTTTTTGAACGTCCTGACCGGCTTTAAAGCGATCGTAGGGCTCGTCGGTTTTGGACGACAGCTCCTCGCGGAATTTACTATCGGAAAGCCGGCGGTTTCCCTTGAAATCGATGCGGCGAACCACCGGGCGCTCCTTGATTTTGAAGACCACCCGGACTTTGGGCGCGCCCTGGGCCGTTTTTTCGCCGGGCACGTCCTCCAGGGAGACTTCGACGTCGTCGTACTGGCCGGTTTCAAACAATCGATCGATGTCGGCCCGAAAAGCGGGATCCGTCACCGTGTCCCCCGCTTTGGCCTTCACTTTGGAAAGAACGGTGCGGGGACGGAGAAACCGATTCCCCTCGACCCGAATGTCCTTGATCACGGGATCGGTTTCGGCCCGCAAAGGGACGGCGAATCCGAGAATCAGGGCCGTCGCGATCCGGGCCAACCAGCGATGGGTTCGGTTCATGGCGTTGAATCCTTGGGAACGGTTTGGCGTCGGGGCAGACCGAACCGCCATTGATTTTCCAGCGCGACCCGCCGGTTGGGCGGCTGCCCCAGCAATTTTTCCGAGTCCAGTTCCGTGCTCGCCCGCAAATGGAGGCTTTTGGCCACGCGGTAGACGAGTTCGATTTCGTCCCGGAAATAAAACTGATTCTGCGCTTCGTCCAATTTCACTTTGTAGACGCCGAACAACCGATCGGTTAAACGGATACGGGCCGAAGCCCCCGCGCCGCGCAAATACGACGACACATCCCGGGCCGGGGCGGCGGTGGCGGACGGGCTTTGGTTCGGGCTCGTTGGGGAAGCGGTCTCGGTCGTTTCCGGGGGCTCGTAAATCGTGTTGATCATATAAATTCCGAAGTTTTGAGCCAACCGCGTGGCGAGGGGCGCCGCGCTGGCCCCCACCAATTGAACGAGCCCGGCCCGAAAAAGTTGGTCCCGATCGGATTGGGTCAGTTGATCTTCCCCCGAAAGGCCCAGGGCCCGCATGGCCACCCGGTCGGATTTGAGACCGGGGCTGTTCCGGGAAAGGAAACGGGGTTGAATCTCCCCCAGGCGGGCGCGGTCCACCACCATGGTCACGACGTCGTCGTTGGCGAACCCCCGGGCGTCCACCGCCGCGACGGTTTTTTCCGCCACGCCGGAGATGTAGGGGTAGACCCCCCGCGTCAGCCCGGGCCGGGTGTCGGTTTCCACTTCAAAGGAGCCCTGGCTCACGATAAAATTTTGCCCCAAATAGTTGATGACTCCCTGGCGGGCGCCGATTTTGCCGTTGGCCAACCAGGCGCCCGGCCGCCCGGACAGGGCCAGGTTGCCGTCGATTTCCACGTTGACGTATTCGTTTCGGTACCAGGTGTCCTTTCCCGTGTGAAACCGGACGTCCCAGGCCGCTTCGCGCCAGAAATCCCGCCAAAAACGGGGGCCCGGCACCCGGTGGAAGGCTCCCTTGGCCGGCGGGTAGGTAAACTGGGAATTGTTCAGGGTGACGTCCGCCGTGATCACGTGACGCCCCTGGGGGCCGGTGGCGTGGAGAACGAAGACCGGCTCCCCCCGGGACACGCCCTTCAGGGATTCCTGAAAAATCGGAAGCCGACTGAACACGGGGCCCGGCGGCACGGACAATTGCGGGACTTCGACCTCCACCCCCCGGTCCCCCAACGTTTCCAACCACAGGTTGTACTCCGGGGGCGCGTCCCGGGGAAGGAGGACCTCTCCCCGAAGGACCGCCCGGCCCGCGCCGATCCGGGCGGTCCCCGACTCCACGGTCAGCCGGTCGTCCACCAACAACAGCCGAAGCGCCAAGTCGTTGACGCGCCGCGCGTAGGAACGGTTGGTCATTTGACCGTCCCGTATTTCAAAGTACCCGGCCGACCGAAGGCCGCCTTTCCCCGAGTCGATGTTCAGTTCCCCGGAAAAGGTTCCCCGGGCTTTTTTGCACACGGGCCACATGTCTTGAAGGATTTGCAATTCGCCGTCCTGCAATCGAAGGCGGGCCCCCACGCCCCCGCCCCCCGCCGAACCTCCGACGGCCGGGCCGTGGGCCTCGCCGGTCAATAAATATCCGTTGGACCGGGCCACGCGCAGCTGGCGAACGGTGACGGTCGATCCGGACCAGCGGACGTCCGCCTCCAGGCGATCGTAGGGCACGGGTCCCAACCGGCCGTCCCGCCCCCGAATATCGGCCTCCACCCCCGGATCGGCGGGGGTGCCGCGGCCCCGGACCCGGGCGTTCCACCGGCCCGTGACGGACCAATCCAAGTTGGCGATGGCGACGAGCGTTTCCGCTTCCATCCCCACCGCCCGAAGGTCAAAATCCCATTTTCGGGGTCCCACCTCGCCGGACATCCAAAGACGTCGGACGGTCCCGTCCCAGAGGGTCAAATCCTCCAGGCGCGTTTGGGGCCAGGCGGTCAGATCCATCCGGCCGGTCAAATACGGGGCCCCCCCGGACAAGGGCTCAAAATCCAGTTGTCCCGGCGTCCAATGGATTTGGGCGAGGTCTCGATCCAACCATTGCTGATTGACCCACAGGGAACGGGCGGTCAAACGGGCCGAAACGTCCCGGGGATCCGCCCGCCACCGACCGTCCACCCCCAAGGCGCCGAACAGAGTCAGGGGACCCGCGTGGATGTTGCGCGCGTCGGCCACGAATTGGGCCCGGAGGATTCCCGGCGTCTCGGGGGCGACCGTTCCGCCGGGTCGGATCTTGAGGGACCCTTCGGGCGTGAGAAAATCCGCCCGACGGATCGTCCAACCGCGACGGACGCAATCCGCGGCGATCGCCCATTCGATGGTCTCTTCGCGCTCGATCGTTCCACCGGCCCGAAGTTCGATTTCCGGGTCCGCCAGGGGTCCGCGCCCCTCCAGGCGGCCGGCGGCCCGTCCCTCCCAATGATTGTCCGGAGCCAGCGCGGTCAAAACGGGGCCGAGCCCCACG
>DAOQNO010000081.1:0-1132 GCA_035332125.1 Elusimicrobiota bacterium
CCACGGCGGTGGTCTCCTCCACCGATAAAATTCTGTCGACCGTCGCCGCGCGTTTTTACGGCCATCCCTCCCGGTCCCTCCGCGTGTTGGGCGTGACCGGGACCAACGGCAAGACGACCATTACCTACATGATGGAAACCCTGCTGCGGGCCGCCGGCCGGCCGGCGGGGGTCCTGGGCACCATCGAATACCGCTGGCCCGGCCACGCCGAGCCCGCGGTCAACACCACGCCGATGGCGGCGGACGTCCAACGCCTGCTGGCGGGCATGAAGGCCGCCGGGGTCACGGATGTCGCCATGGAGGTTTCGAGTCATTCCCTCGCTCTGGGTCGCGTGGAGGACGTGTCTTTCTCCGTCGGTGTTTTTACGAACCTCACGCAGGATCATTTGGATTTCCACAAAGACATGGAAGGGTACTTCAACGCCAAGGCGCGTTTGTTCGATCTCCTGGCCCGGCCGGAGGGCCCCGCCGGCCGCCGGGCGGTATTAAACGGCGACGATCCCTGGACCCCCCGATTTATGGAGCGCCTCGCCGTGCCGCGCTGGACGTACGCCCTGGACCGCCCGGCCGACATCGGCGCGGCGTCCCTGGCGCTGAACGCCGTCGGCTCCCGGTTTGAGTTGCGGACGCCGGTCGGCGCGGCGCCGGTGGCCCTTCACCTGGTGGGGCGCCACAACGTGTACAACGCCCTCGCCGCCGCGGGCGGCGGGTTGGCCCTGGGACTTTCCTTGACGGAGGTGGTCCAAGGGTTGGAATCGGTGGTGGGGGTCCCCGGACGCCTGGAACGCGTCACCGAAAACCCCCCCGGAGATCCGACCCCGAGCCGCGCGGGGTTGGAGGTGTTCGTCGATTACGCCCACACGGACGACGCCCTTAAAAACGTTTTGCAAACCCTCCGCCCCCTAACAACGGGACGGTTGATCGTCCTCTTCGGCTGCGGCGGTGACCGGGACAAGACCAAGCGGCCGCGCATGGGCGAAGTCGCCGCCCGGTTGGCGGACCGCGTCATCGTGACCTCCGACAATCCCCGGTCCGAAGATCCCCGTCAAATCGCCCGCGAAGTGGAGGCGGGGGTTCGGCGGGTTGCCGGCCGGGACTATCGCCCCGCGCGATGGTCGTCCTTGAACCGGAA
>DAOQNO010000081.1:1142-6345 GCA_035332125.1 Elusimicrobiota bacterium
GGTTGCCGGCCGGGACTACGAGGTCGTGGTGGAGCGGGGCGAGGCCATCGCCCGGGCCATCGCCGCCGCGGGCCGGGGGGACATCGTTCTTCTGGCGGGCAAGGGCCACGAGACCTACCAGATTTTCGCCGACGGCCCGGTGCCCTTTGACGACCGGTCCGAGGCGCGCCGTCGATTGGCGGAGCGGGTGTCCCGCTAGATGCTTCCCTACGCTTGGACCGATTTGGCCCGCTGGGCGGGCGGCCAATTGACGCACGCCGGAACGTCGCCCGCGGCCCGGTTTGTCGTCGATTCCCGGGCCGTGGAGCCCGGCGACGTATTCGTCGCCCTTCGCGGGGCCCGCCAGGACGGCCACGCGTTTCTGCCCGAGGTTTTTTCCCGGGGAGCCAGCGGCTGCCTGGTGGAACGGACCCCCCCGTCGGTTCCCGACGGCGTTTCGGTCATCCGGGTGCCCGACGCCTTGAGAGCCCTTCAGTCCCTCGCCCGGACCCACCGGGAAAAAATGACCTCCACGGTGATTGGAATCACCGGATCCAACGGAAAAACCACCACCAAGGAAATGTTGTCCCACGTCCTGCGCGCGGCCGGAAAGCGGGTGTTGTCCACCCGGGGAAATTTGAACAGTCAAATCGGGCTTCCGCTCATGATGTTGGAAATGAGCAAATCGCACACCCACGCCGTCCTGGAAATGGGGGCGTCGGCCCGGGGCGACATCGCACGGCTTTGCGAATTGGCGCGGCCCACCGTCGGGGTCCTGACCGGGATCGGCCGCGCCCACCTGGAATTTTTTGGAAGCTTGGCGGGCGTGGCCGACGCCAAATGGGAGCTGGTGGAAGCCCTTCCCAGCGGGGGCGTGGCGTTCTTGAACGCGGACGACCCCCTTTTGATGGATCGCAAAAAGTCCGCCCGGTGTTCCGTGGTGACCTTCGGTCGGTCGCCCGGGGCCGACGTGCGGGCGGAAAACATCCGCCAGGAACCCCGGGTCGTTTTCGATTTGGTCATGGCCGGCGCCCGCCGTCCGGTGCAATTGCCCGTGCCCGGAATTTTCAACGTCACCAACGCCCTGGCGGCCGCCGCCGTCGCGCTCTGGGAGCGGGTTCCGCTGCCGTCCCTCACGTCGGCCTTGGAGTCCTTTGCACCGCCCCCCGGTCGAATGGAAGTGCGTCGTCGGAAGGACGGCACGTTGTTCGTCCTCGACGCCTACAACGCCAATCCGGACTCCATGGCGGCGGGGTTGCGCAGTTTTGTGGACGCATATCCCGAGCGACCCCGGTACGCCGTTTTAGGTAGCATGCTGGAATTGGGTCCCCACGCGGAGCCCGAGCACCGGGCCCTGGGGGCCGGGTTGGCCGGTCTGTCGTTCACGGCCGTGTATTTTGTGGGAGCCGAAGCGACCTGGGTGGAGGAAGGCTACCGGGCGGCGGGCGGCCGCGCGCGATTTTTTGCGACGACGGACCGAATCGCCTTCGCGCGGGCGTTGCGCGAGGGCGTGGAATCGGGGGCCGCGGTTTATTTCAAAGGGTCGCGCGGGGCGCGGCTCGAGGAATTTTCGACCATTTTATTCGACAACGAGGGGAAGGATTGACATGCTTTACTACTTGGCGCAATACCGGGAATTGTTTTCCGCGTTCAACCTTTTTCAATACATCACGTTCCGGGCCGGGGGCGCCTTTCTCACCTCCCTGGGAATGTGCCTGTGGTGGGGGCCCCGGTTCATCGATTTTTTAAAAAAATTGAAAATGGGCCAGTCCATCCGTGAATACGGCCCCCAGACGCACCTCAAGAAAGCGGGGACGCCCACCATGGGCGGCGTGATGATCGTGGGCGCGATCCTTTTCGCGACGTTCCTCTGGGCCCGGCCGGACAACCGTTTCGTCCTGCTGGTGGCGGCGACGATGCTGTATATGGCCCTTCTCGGATTTTTCGACGATTACCGGAAATGGTTGTTGAAGCACCCCGCGGGCGGATTGTCGCGCCTTTTTAAATTGGGCGCCCAATTGCTGCTCGCCCTGGGCGTGGGGGCGTATTTGTACCGCTGGCCCCCCAACGATTTGTTCGCCCACGATTTGATGGTGCCCTTCGTGAAAAACCTCCCGATTCCCCTGGGCGGCGCGGCCCTGCTCCTGGCCGTCCTGGTGATCGTCGGAAGCTCCAACGCCGTGAATTTGACGGACGGACTGGACGGTCTCGCCTCCGGCACCTTGCTGGTGAGCGCCCTGTCCTTCGCAATCTTCGCGTATCTGGCGGGCCACGCGCGGTTGTCCCATTATCTGCGGATCGTCCCCGTCCCCGGGGCCGGGGAGTTGACGGTGCTGTTGGCCGCGGTCGGCGGGGCGTGTCTCGGCTTCCTGTGGTTCAACGCCCACCCGGCGGAAATTTTCATGGGCGACACCGGTTCCCTGCCCCTCGGCGGGGCCCTGGGCGTGGTGGCGCTCTGCCTGCAACAGGAGTTGATTTTGGTGGTGACCGGCGGTATCTTCGTCGCCGAGGCCCTGTCCGTCCTTTTGCAAATCGGGTCCATTCGGTTGCTGAACGGTCGGCGCGTCTTCCGCATGGCGCCGCTCCACCATCATTTCGAAATGGGCGGTTTGGCCGAGACCAAGGTGACCATTCGATTTTGGATTGTGGCCGTGGTTCTGGCGTTGCTGGCCATGACCTCCCTTAAGATTCGCTGAAAAAGGAATGACGTGCGTCGTCTCGAAGCGTTGACCCGTTGGTTGGAGGGGCGCCGGGCTCTGGTCGTGGGCCTCGGAAAATCCGGCGCCGCGGCGGCGACCCTCCTGTCCCGGAGCGGGGCCCGGGTGGCCGTGACCGAAAGCCGTCCGTCGGAGGCCGTGGCCGAATGGATCCGGCGGCTTCCCCGCGCCGCGGCCCGGGAAACGGGCCGTCATCGTTTCTTGGAAGAAAAATGGGATTTGATCGTTCCGAGTCCGGGGGTCCCTTCGCGCGTGTGGGCGGACGCCGCCCGGCGGGGCGCCCGCGTGTGGGGCGAATTGGAGCTCGGCTATCGCGCCCTTTGCGCCGCGGGTCGTTGGCCCGACCGCACCGCCGCGATCACGGGCACCAACGGGAAGACGACGACGACGGCCCTTTTGGGCGCCATGGCCCGGGCGGACGGACGCCCCACGTTGGTCGGGGGGAACATCGGAACCCCGCTCTGTGATTTGGTCGACCGCGTGACGCCGGAAACCGCTTTGATTTTGGAAGTGTCCAGTTACCAACTGGAAACCGCCGCGGCGTTTCGACCCGCGGTCGGCGCGGTGCTGAACGTCACCCCCGATCACCTGGGACGCCACGGTACCATGGAAAATTACGCCCGCACCAAATTCCGCCTTTTTCAAAACCAAGGGGCGGGGGACGCGGCGGTGCTGAACGACCGCGATCCCTGGTGCCGGCGTCTGGCGCCGTTGCCGCCCGGCCGGGTGACCTGGTTCGGCCGCCGTTCGCCGGGCGTGGGTTGGGACGGGCGGCGTCTTCGCTCCTCCTTGCCCGGGGCGGGGGGCGACTGGTCGGCGCCGTCCCACTTGCCCGGCCGTCACAACATCGAAAACGCCGAGGCGGCCGTCGCCTGCGCCCGTCTGCTGGGCCTGTCGGCCCCGGCCGTCGCCCGCGCGCTACGGAATTTTCCCGGCGTGGAGCACCGATTGGAGTCCGTTCGCCTTTGGCGCGGCGTCGCCTTCGTCAACGATTCCAAGGCCACCAACGTCGATTCCACCCGGGTGGCCCTGAAAGCGTTCCCCGGTCCGGTTCGACTCCTGCTCGGGGGGGAACACAAAGGCTCGCCCTACACCCCGCTGCGGGGACTCCTGCGGGGGCGGGTGGCGGAAATTCTTCTCATCGGGGAGGCCGCCCCGATCATCGCCCGGGATTTGGCGGGAACGGTTCCCCTGGCCCGATGCGGCACCCTGGCGGCCGCCGTTCAGCGGGTCGCGGCGACGGCCCGCCGGGGGGACACCGTGTTGCTTTCGCCCGCCTGCGCTTCCTTCGACCAGTTTTTGAATTATGAGGACCGCGGCCGGCGATTCAAGAATCTAGTGGCGGCGCTGCCGTGACGCGCGCGGCGGTTCCCGCCTCCCCCGACCGGGTCGTGTTCGGTTTGACCATCGTCCTGGCCGTTCTCGGCTGGATGATCCTCTATTCCGCCAGCGCCCTGGTGGCCGACGGGCGCTTCGGCGACCAGTACTATTTTTTAAAGCGCCAAATGATTTGGACCGTTCTGGGTCTGGTCGGACTGACCGTCGCTTGCCGCGTTCCCCTCGCCCGCGTCCAGAAATGGAGCCGACCTCTCCTCCTGGGCGTCGTGGTCCTGCTGGTGTTGGTCCTGGCCGTGGGCCACGAGGTGGGGGGCGCCAAGCGCTGGTTGCGGCTCGGCGGGTTGGGACTCCAGCCGTCGGAGTTCGCCAAACTGGCCGTGGTGCTGGCCCTCGCCGATTATTTGGACCGCAAACAAAGCCGCCTCGGCAATTGGGCCGGGGGCCTTCTGCCCGCCCTGATACTCACCGGCGCGGTGTTGGGGTTGGTCGCTTTGGAACGGGATCTTGGAACGCCGCTCTTGATCGGATCGGTGGCGATCGGGATGATTTATTTGGCCGGCGCGCGGCTCGCCCATTTGGCGGCCCTGGGATTGGGCCTGCTCCCCGTGGTCGGCACCGCCGTGTTGGCGGTCCCGTACCGTCGACAACGTTTGTTCGCCTTTTTGGATCCCTGGCACGACGCCCAGGGCGCCGGATATCAACTGGTCCAATCGCTCTTGGCCCTGGGGTCCGGGGGGTTTTGGGGGAAAGGGTCCGGGGAATCCACGATTAAGATGTATTACATGCCGGAATCCCAGACGGACTTCATTTTTCCCATTTTCGGGGAAGAATTCGGTTTTTGGGGCACCTCCCTCCTGGTGGCCATTTTTTTCGTTTTGACCTACCGTTGTTTCCAAATCGCCCGGGAGGCGACCCACTCCTTTCACGCGTTGACGGCGGCGGGGGTGGGGCTGTTGCTCGGGGGGCAGGTGTTGATCAATTTGGGCGTCGTGACGGGGCTGCTCCCCACCAAAGGGATGCCCCTGCCCTTCGTGTCTTTCGGGGGATCCTCCTTGCTCGTCATGTTCACCGCCATCGGCTTGGTGTTGAACGTTTCTCGTCGGAACGCGGGGGGCCCCTCCGCTCCTTTCCGGGGAAGGGCCTGACGTGCGGGTGTGTTTGGCGGCGGG
>DAOQNO010000082.1:0-6328 GCA_035332125.1 Elusimicrobiota bacterium
CTGGTGGGAAAAATTTTGGCCCGACTGGAGGAGGAGGGGTTCCGGCTCTTGGCCCTTCGGATGGTGCGTCCGAAGGTCGAAACCATGGCGGAATTTTACGGGGAACATCGGGGAAAACCCTTTTACGACGGCCTAATGAAATTCATGACCTCGGGGCCCTTCGTGGTCACGGCTTGGACGGGGGAGAACGCCATTGCCCGCATTCGGGCCCTGGTGGGCGCCACGGATCCCAAGAAAGCCGCGGCGGGAACCCTTCGCGCCACCTGGGGAACCGACCACCGCCGCAATTTAATCCACGCCTCGGACTCCCCCGCCAGCGGCCAGCGGGAAACGGCTCTTTTTTTCACCCCCGCCGAATTGGCCCCCTACGACCCCCAGCGATGGGCCGCCCCGGACATGGCACCGCCCGTCCAATGAAAATGAGGGTTCACGGATCTCTTTGGGCCTTGACCCTCCTTGGGTTGGCCCAGGGGATGGGCCCGTCAACCTCCTCCGCCTTCTACGCCACCGCCGAGAACGCTATGGTGGTGCGCATCGTGGAATCGAAGTTGATGCAATTCTCCACGAAAGTTGATCGATATGTTTTTTCCGTGCGCGTGGAAGTGATCGGGGACTGCGGCGATTACCCCGAATTCAAAAAAGGGGCCTCGTTAACCATTTCGCGTTTGGAGGCCGTTGAAGGATGGCACGAACGAATTCGAACGGGGGTCTGCCTTCGAATGGTGCGTCCTCTGGAAATGGTCCCAGGGAAAGGATGGAAAGCGGGGAATTGGCGGGTCGCCGACGTTTACGCCGAAGACCCCGGGGGATGCCCCCCCAAACCGTGATCGATTAAACCGACACCACCTGAATCTTGGGGTCCACCATTCGTTGAAGTAGGTTTTGGATGGCGTAAAGGGTTCCCGAGGTCGCGCTGGCGCAACTTCCGCAGGCCCCCTGGTAGTGCACCGTCAACACGTTGTCCGAAAATTCCAACACCTCCAACCCCCCCCCGTCCCCGGCCAGGGCCGGGCGGACGTTCTCGTCGATGACCGCGTTGATGAGGGCGAGTTTTTCGTCCGTGGAGCCCGGGGTCGCGGCGGCTCCCCCGGTCGCGGCCGGCGCCGCGGTGGTTTCGATGGCGGCCACGAGGCGCGCTTTGATCAGGGGCCAATCGGCGTCCGGAAATTTGGTGATGGTGACGAACCGGTCCATGACGAACACCGAGGCCACGGGCCCGGAGGAAAAAATCGCCTCGGCCAGGGCGTGGCCCTTGGCGGCTTCGGGCGATTCGAAGGACAGGGCGCCCTGGGCGACCAGGGCCGCGTCGGTGATGAATTTGAGCGAATCGGGGTTGGGGGTGGCTTGGGTTTCGATCACGTGGACCATGGGGTTCTCCTTTTTACCGTCGATGCATTGTATCTTTTTCGACGGCTCCGGTCCAGGTCCGGGAAAACCCTTGACAGCGATCGTCGGTCGTGTATAATGAGTGCGGAAAAACCCACCGAGATGCTCTTCCCAATTCCGTTGTCCATTCCGAGGTGAACATCCCCAACGGCGCGCACGGCGCGGCCGCGGGTTTTTCCATCGTTTGATCGAAACACGCAGACACCCATCCCCCAACTCTAAGGAGTGCTTCATGGAGTCACACACCCACACCCCCCATTCCCACGCGGCGTCCGCCGGCGGGAACCACAAGCCCCTGAACGCCGAGGCCCTGACCAAGGCGTCCATGTCCGAAATCATCAAGATCGGCGAGGATTTGAAAATTCCCGCCATCGCCGGCATGCGGAAACAGGAGGCCATTGCGCGCATTTTGGAAGCCCAGGCCCGGGATTCCAACAACGGCGCCATCGTGAAGGGCGGCGTGCTGGAAGTGCTTCAGGACGGGTTCGGTTTTTTGCGGAGCCCGGACTACAATTATTTGCCGGGTCCGGACGACATCTACATTTCGCCGAGCCAGATTAAAAAGTTCGGCCTGCGGAAAGGCGACACGGTGACCGGCCAGGTGCGGCCGCCCAAGGACCAGGAACGGTTCTTCGCCCTCCTCCAGGTCCAGACGATCAACGGGGAGCCTGTCGAGAAAGCCATCCACCGGCCCCTCTTCGACAACCTGACGCCCCTCTACCCCCAAAACCGCATCAACCTGGAAACCAAAAAAGACGAAATCAACACCCGAATCCTGAACCTGGTGACGCCCATCGGCAAAGGCCAGCGCGCGCTGATCGTCGCCCCGCCCCGGACCGGCAAAACGATCTTCCTCCAGAAGATCGCCAACTCCATCACGGAAAACCATCCCGAAATCGACCTGATCGTTCTGTTGATCGACGAGCGCCCCGAGGAAGTCACGGACATGCAGCGGAGCGTGAAGGGGGAAGTCATCAGCTCGACGTTCGACGAACCCCAGGACCGCCACGTGCAGGTGGCCGAAATGGTGTTGGAAAAGGCCCGCCGGCAGGTGGAGTGCGGCAAGGACGTTTTGATCCTGTTGGACTCGATCACGCGGCTGGCCCGGGCCTACAACTCGGTGACCCCGAGCTCGGGCCGCGTGCTTTCCGGCGGTATCGACGCCAACACCATGGAGCGGCCGAAGCGGTTCTTCGGCGCCGCCCGGAACATCGAGGAGGGCGGGTCCCTCACGATCATCGCCACGGCGCTGGTGGAAACCAACAGCCGCATGGACGACGTGATCTTCGAGGAATTCAAAGGCCGCGGCAACATGGAGGTCTATTTGGACCGCAAGCTGGCCGACCGCCGTGTGTTCCCGGCCATCGACATCCACCGATCGGGCACCCGGAAGGAAGAGTTGCTCCTGACCTCCGACGAGCTCAACAAAGTGTGGATTCTCCGCAAAGTGCTCTCGAGCCTCTCCCCGGTGGACGCCATGGAACTCCTGATCGACAAGGTGGGCGCCACGAAATCCAACAAGGACTTCCTGCGCTCCATGGAATTGTCCAGCATGGAGAAGTAGGCGATAAATCGCCCCCTTTTGGCGATTTCGGCCCCCGGATTTTTATTGAAAATAATCGGAAATCGGGGTATCCTTAACTAGAGCTTATGCGTCGACAAACCGATGTCTTGGTGGGCGGTATTTTCGCGGCCGCGGCGCTGGTGGTCACCCTGGCGCCCGTGGGCGGGGCGTCGTTCCAATTCAGCGCCGGCGAAGCGCCCGCTTTTCCGGAGTCGTACCTCCTGACCCTCGCGCCCGCTTCCGCCGGGCCCTCCCCGGCCACCTTCCAAGCGTTGAAAGACATGGGTCGCGTGGTCGTCGGCCAGTACGAGGTCCGTCCCCAGGACACCCTGGCGAGCATCGCCGCCACCTACGGGTCCACCGCGGATTACCTTCGCAGCACCAACCATTTGGAATCCACCAAACTTCCGCCCGGAAAAACCCTCCTGGTCCACAGCGGCAAAGGCATGCTGTACCAAGTTCGGGAGAAAAAAGGCCGGTCCGAAAATCTTCGGCAAATCGCCCAACGGTACAACCGGTCGGCGGTGGAAATCGCCCGGGCCAACCGACTCCCGGGGGTCGCCCTTCTGGGCGACTTCGAGCTGGCGGACGGCAGCGTGCTGTTTTTGCCCGGGGTACGCCTTCGATTCACGGACTATATGGTCCCCGTCGCCTGGGTCCCGGGCAAGCGCATGATTTCTTCGGGGTTCGGCGTTCGTCGACATCCGTTGCTCCGCACCCGGCGATTCCACACGGGGTTGGACATGCCCCGCCCCTACGGTTTCCCCGTAAAGGCGTCCCGGGAGGGCACGGTGATTTTCTGCGGCTGGCGCGGGGGATACGGCAAACTGGTGATCATTAAGCACCAGGGCGGCCTCCGCACTTGGTACGGGCATCTTTCCCAAATCGACGTGACCGAAGGCCAGCGGGTCGCCAAAGGCCACCTGGTCGGCCGGGTCGGCGCCACGGGGCTGGCCACGGGCCCCCACCTTCACTTCGAAGTGCGCGACCGTTTCGGCAATTCCTTAAACCCCAAAAAGTTCATTTTTTAGGTATAATAAGCCATTCCTGGACGCCCCGCGGGGCTTTGCCCGCCGGGGCTTTTTGTTGGAAACGCGTCTCCCCATAGAGAGGTTGAAATGAAAGAAGGCATTCACCCCAATTACAATGTCGTCACCGTGGCCTGCGCCTGCGGGAACAGCTTTGTCACCCGTTCCACCGCGTCCCAGATCCGCCTTGAAATTTGCTCCGCCTGCCACCCGTTCTACACGGGTCGTCAGAAGCTCGTCGACACCGCGGGTCGCGTGGAGCGTTTTGAGAAGCGCTACGCCGCCACCGGCGGCAAAACCGTGGTCCGCAAGCCCGCGGCCAAAAAGGCGGCCGCTCCGGCGCGCCCCGCGGCCAAAAAAGCCGACAAAGTTCTCCGCACCACGCCCAAAGCGGGCGCCAAGCCGAAACCCAAAAGCGAAAAAACCGCCGCTAAGGCCGGCAAGTAGCTTCCCTTCCGTCGGTTGCTCCCGGTGACCGGGGCGGCCGGGGTCTCATGAACCCCAAATTCCAACAACTGGAAGAGCGCTACGCCCAGGCCCAGCACCGCTTGGCCGATCCCGCGATCCAAGGCACGGCCGAGTACAATGCCTTGGCCCGGGAATTCAAGCGCCTGGAACCGGCCGCCGCCAAGGCGGCGGAACTCCGCCGGGTCGAAGCCGACATCGAAAAATCCCAGCCCCTTCTCCAATCCAACGAAGCCGATCTCCGGGCCCTGGTGGAGGAGGAATTGACGACCCTCCGCGCCCGCGAAACGGTGTTGAACCGCGAGCTGGAGGAATTCCTTCTGCCCCGGGATCCCCAGGACGAGCGCGACGTCATCGTTGAGATTCGAGCCGGCACCGGAGGGGACGAAGCCGCCCTTTTTGCCGGCGATCTCTACCGCATGTACACCCGCTACGCCGCCGATCACGGCCTGGCCGTCGAGCCCTATTCCTCGAGCCCGACGGGGTTGGGGGGGTACAAGGAAATCATTTTCGGATTGCGCGGGTTGGGCGCCTACGGTCGGTTCAAAAACGAAAGCGGCGTCCACCGGGTCCAGCGGGTGCCCGCCACGGAAGCGTCGGGCCGGGTTCACACCTCGACCGCCACCGTGGCCGTCCTGCCGGAAGCCGACGACGTGGACATTCAGATCAATCCCGCGGATTTGCGCATCGATGTGTACCGGGCCTCCGGGGCGGGGGGGCAACACGTCAACAAAACCGAATCCGCCGTCCGCATCACCCACCTGCCCACCGGCGTCGTCGTGGCCTGCCAGGACGAGCGCAGCCAGATGAAAAACCGGGCCAAGGCCTTTTCCATGCTTCGAACCAAGCTCTACCAAGCCCAGCAGGAGCGTCTGGACGCCCAGCGGCGGGACCTCCGGCGCAGCCAGGTGGGATCCGGCGAACGAACCGAAAAAATCCGCACCTACAATTTTCCCCAGGACCGGGTGACCGATCACCGCCTGAACCAGAATTTTCACAATCTGCCGCGCATTTTGGAGGGGGGATTGGACGACATGTTCCAGGCCCTCGCCGACGCGGAAAAAGCCCAGAAGCTGGCGGCGCTCGAGGCTCCCCAATGACCCCCACCGTCGCCGACGGATTAAAGCGGGTCACCCAGCGGTTGACGGAGCGCGGCGTTCCCAACGCCGATCGGGAAGCCCTGGAGTTGGTGGCCCGGGCCGCCGCTTTTTCCAAGGACACCCTGCCCGCCCGCCTGCGGGAACCCCTGAGCGCCGAGGCCTTTGTTTCCCTTGATCAATGGACGATTCGCCGGGCCGCGGGAACCCCCCTGGCCCACTTGATCAGCGAATGGGATTTTCTGGATTTCACGGTGACGGTGACCCCCGACGTCCTCATCCCCCGGCCCGAGACCGAAGGGCTCTTTGATTGGGCCGTTCGTCGAATGGAGAGCGACGGGGGCCCGGCGGGACTGAATCGTTGGGTGGATTGCGGCACCGGTTCCGGGGCCCTGGCCCTGGCCATCGCCCGTCGGTGGCCAAACGCCCGGGTGACGGCCATTGATCTTTCCCCGGCCGCCCTGGCCGTGGCCCGGTGGAACGCCCGCCGATGGGGCCTCGAAAATCGAATCGAATTTCAGCGGGCCGATCTTCTGGCCGGGATCGGGGACGGCGCCGTGGACGGTCTGGTCGCCAACTTGCCCTACGTGGAAGACGGCGAATGGGCCGGGTTGGCGCCCGAAGTGCGGCGGGAGCCCCGGGCCGCCTTGTTGGGAGGGCCCGACGGACTCGACATCATTCGTCGGTTTGTTCCCCAGGCCGCCCGGGTCCTTCGTTCGGGCGGGGGGGTGTTCCTGGAAGTGGGCCGGGGGCAGGCGCCCGCCGTGGCGACGCTCGTGAGCGGTTAC
>DAOQNO010000083.1:0-6325 GCA_035332125.1 Elusimicrobiota bacterium
ATATTCCAGGCGGTCCGCGGTGAACCAGGACCAATCCAACCCGGCGGCGAGCAAGGTTTCCTTCGGAAAATGCCCCTGGTAGGCGATGTTGTGGATGCTGAAGACCGTGGCGGTGTTTTGGAAAAAAGGGTCGTCCCGGTACGACGTCGCCAAATAGGTCGGCAGCAAACCGGTCTGCCAGTCGTGGGCGTGGACCACGTCGGGCGCGAACCCGGCGGCCCGGGCGGTCTCCAGGGCGGCGCGGCAAAAGAGGATGTAGCGGCGGTCGTTGTCCGCGTAATCGACGCCCCGGGAATCGCGGTAGAGGCCTTCCCGGGCGAAATGGGACGGGCTGTCGATCAAATAGGCGGGCACGTCGGGGCCGAAGCGGGTTTCCCACACGCGGACCGGGTGGTCGCGCCCGTCGACGGGAATCGTCAAGGAAAGGGGGCCGGAGCCGGGCGGCTCCTCGTCGCTGCCGGGAGGACAATAATGGGGGAGGACCAGCCGAACGTCGTGGCCCCGGACCTTGAGGGCTTCGGCCAGGGCGCCGACCACGTCGCCCAAACCGCCGGTTTTACAAAAGGGGACCGCTTCGCTGGCCGCGAAGAGGATTTTCATCCCGCGGTCGACGTTCCGTTCGGGGCTTCCCGGAGGTAGCGCGCCGCTTGTTCCGGCGGGGTGGGGTTGATGTAGAAGCCGGCGCCCCATTCAAAACCGGCGGTGTGCACGATTTTGGGCATCAGCTCGATGTGCCAATGGTAATGGGCCAACCCCTTTGTTTTCAGGGGCGAGGTGTGCACGACGAAATTGTAGGGCGGAAAATCCAACACGGCGTTCAGCCGCCCGAGCACGCTTTTCAAAAGGACGCTCAGGGAGGCGAACTGGGCCTCGGACATGGATTCGAAATCCGAGCTGTGCACCTTCGGTAGGATCCACATTTCGAAGGGGAACCGGCTGGCGAAGGGCGCCAAAGCCACGAAATCCTCGTTGGCCTCGATCACGCGCTCGCCTTTCTCCACTTCGGCCTGGAGAATCTGGCAGAAAATGCAACGCCCCTTCTGCTCGAAATATTCCTCGGCGCCGCGCAGTTCCTGCTTCACCCGAATCGGCACCATCGGCGTCGCGATGAGTTGGGAATGGGCGTGGGCCAGGGACGCCCCCGCCGCCGAGCCCCGATTTTTGAAAACGAGAATGTATTCGAAGCGCGGGTCTTTTTTCAAATCCAGAATGCGGTCCCGGTAGGCCCAAAGAACGTCCTTCACCCGGCTGGGGTCCAAATCCTCCAATTGCCGGTTGTGATCCTCGGTTTCCACAATGACTTCGTGGGCGCCCAACCCGTCCATCTTGTCGAACAGATCCTCGCCGGTACGGTGGAGGTCGCCCTCGATCTGCAGGGCGGGGTATTTATTGGGAATGACGCGCACCCACCAGCCCGGGGCGTTGGCCGCCCGGTTTTTCGGGGCGAAGGCCAGAATCTCGGGCGGCGTCTTTTCCTCGTTGCCCGCGCAAAAGGGGCAGGGAACGGACCCCTGGGTTTCGCGCTGGGTGCTGAACCCCCCCGGGCGGCGGCTGCGTTCCGTTGAAATGATGACCCACCGGCCGATGACCGGGTCGCGTCGAAGCTCAGGCATGGGGGGCCTCCGGGGCCGGCGCCGCGGCGGTTTCCACCGAGGGGGCTTCGGCGCCGTCGACGGGCGCGGGGGCTTCCGCGGCCGGCTCGGCGCCCGCCACGGGCGGTTCCTCGGGCGGAACCAACTCTTCCAGGCGCGGCAACTCGTCCAGGGACCGCAAACCGAACTGCTTCATGAAATCGAGGGTCGTGCCGTACAACAGAGGCCGGCCCAGGGCTTCTTTCCGCCCGACGATCTTGACCAGTTTCCGCTCCAGCAGGGTTTCCAACACGCCGGACACGTCGACCCCGCGGATTTCCTCGATCTCGCCGCGGGTGAGGGGCTGCTTGTAGGCCACGATGGAGAGCGTTTCCAGGGCCGACGGCGTCAACCGCAGGGCGGTTTTTTCCTTATAAAGGCGCCGCACCCATTGGCTGAAGGCGGGCCGGGAGGCGAACTGAAACCCCTGGGCGATTTCCATCAAATGATACGGGGCCCCCCGCTCGTCCAACTCCCGGGCGAGGCCGTTCAATTCCTCCCGCAATTCCAATTCCGTGGGCGCGTCGGCGCCCAACACGGCGGTCAATTCCGTCGTTTTGAGCGGCTTGTCGGTGAGCCACAGCAGCAGTTCGAGGACTTTTCGTCGTTCCAGCAAATCCATCTATTCCCCCTCGGGAAGGGGCGCCGCGGGCGCGGGTTCGGGCTCCGGCGCGGCGCCGTCGGTTTCCAGGTTTTCCGGCAGGGCGTCCCGCCGGTACACGCGAATTTCGGCGAAGGCCTCGCTTTGTCGGGCGGCGATCTCCTTCAACCGGATCAATTCCAAAATGGCCAGAAAAGTGATGATGAGCCCCCGGCGCGTCGTTTCCCGCTCCAAGATTTCGCGAAAGGTGGCGTAGGGGCGGCCGGACAGGAACGCGAGGACGTCCTTGATCTTGACTTCGATCGGCACGTCCTCGGATTCGATCTCCCGCACCCGGGGCCGCAGGTTTTTGAGCACGTCCCGGAAGGCGTCCAACAAATCGAAGAGCGAGGCGTCCATGGTGTAGTCCGTCTCGCCGAAGGTGGGCGACCCCCGGAAATGGATGTCCTTGGTGGCGTGCAGGCGGCTTTCGAGGTGGCGGGACGCCTCCTTGAACCGCTGGTACTCCAGAAGGCGGTGGACCAAGTCGGCCCGGGGGTCGACGGTTTCCTCGTCCTCCCGGGACGGGGCGGGCAGCAGGGTCCGGGCCTTGATCTGCATGAGCGTCGCGGCCATCACCAGAAATTCGCCGGCGATGTTCAAATTCAAATCTTTCAACAGCCCGAGGTATTGGAGAAAATCGTTGGTGATCTGGGACAGGGGAATGTCGTGGATGTTGAGATCGTTTTTCTTGATGAGGTAGAGCAGAAGATCGAGGGGCCCCTCGAACACGTCCAGCTTGACGTTGTTGCCGGCGGTGGTCATGGAAGTCCCATGGCGGCTTTGGCCTCGTCCAAGGTGGCCCGAGCGACGCGGCGGGCGGCCCGGGTGCCTTCTTCCAGGATCTCGCGGACCCAACCCGGCTTTTGCGCCAGGACGGCGCGGCGCTCCTGAATTTCTTTCAGGGGTTCCATGAGGGACAGCAAATGCTTTTTACAGGCCACGCAGCCGATCCTCCCGTCGCGGCATTCGGCCGCGCGTTCCTCGACGGTGGGATTATAAATTTTATGAAGGGCGAACACAACGCAGCCGTCCGGATGGCCGGGGTCGTTGGCCCGCAATTTTTTCGGGTCCGTGTACATTTTTTGAATCTTGGACCATAAAATGTCCGGCGTGTCCGACAATTCCACCGCGTTGCCGTAGGATTTCGACATTTTGCGCCCGTCCAACCCGGGGACCTTGGGAGTCCGGCCCAAGATGGCTTTGGGTTCCGGAAAAACCGGGCCGAACAGGCGGTTGAACCGGCGCCCGATTTCCTGGCACAGTTCCAAATGGGACAACTGGTCTTCCCCCACCGGAACCGCCGTCGCTTTGTAGATGAGGATGTCGGCGGACTGGAGAACCGGATACCCCAAAAATCCGTGGGTGGCGATTTCCCGGCCCGCGAGTTCCCGCAGCTGGTCTTTGTAGGTTGGAATGCGCTCGAGCCAGCCGAGGGGGGTGATCATGGACAACAACAGGGCCAATTCCGCGTGTTCCGGCACTTTGGATTGGACGAAGAGTACGCTTTTGGACGGGTCCAGCCCCGCCGCCAGCCAGTCCAGCACCATGTCGTCGATGTTGCCCTTGATGCCCGCAGTCTCCTCGTAGCCCGTCGTCAGCGCGTGGAGATCGGCCACCATGAAAAAACATTTTTTGGCGGGGTCTTTTTGCAGGTCCAGCCAGGGGGACAGGGCGCCCCAATAGTTGCCCAAATGCAATTTTCCGGTGGGACGCATGCCGGACAGAATGACGGTGGAGGAAGGGGTCATGGGCGAAGGGGGGCCGACGTGGGCGGGGGCATATTAATTTTTCCGCCCGAAGGTGTCAACGACGAACCGGGGATCCCGAAGCCACTCGGTCACCCGGCGCCGCAGAGGCACCGGGGTTTGGGCCGCCCGAAGGGCTTTTTCCGCCACCGCCGGGTCGGGTCCCAGGAGGCCCGCCAGGCGGCGGGCCAGACGATCCGCCGACGGCTCCCCGACCCAGACCGACGCCGGAACGCGGTTTAAATCGTAGGACGGCACGGCAAAACGTCCCAGGCCCCAGGTCTCCAATAATTGAAGGGCGGCCAAAGGCCGGTCTTCCTCCAACAAATGGAAAAGTTCGTTTCGGCGGCGGACGGGGCTCAGCAAGGCCGGACGGTCCTCCCGAACGGCCCGGTCGATCCACCCGGCGGTGTCCGGCTCAACGGACCACCCGTAACGGGCCGCGTAGCGGGCCGCCCGGTAAAGGCGCGTGGGATCGTCCTCAAAACTTTTCGGGTGAAGGGCCCGCACCAGGCCCCGGTCGAGGTCCGCGCGCCCGCCCAAGGGGTCCTCGAGGCGGCCCCGGTCCGCCGGGGTGGCCCGGCAGGCCATGGCGTTGACGGTAAAATCCCGGCGGGCGAAATCCTCCGCCAGGGCGGCCGGACGAACGGTCGGCAGGGCGCCGGGCCGGGCGTAGGTTTCGGTGCGCGCGGTGGCGACGTCCAGGGCGGTTCCGTCTTTAAAGTGAATGGCGAAGGTGAGAAAGGCCGGATGAGACTCCACCCGGGCGTCCTCGGCGGCGGCGACGTCCCGCACGACCGGGCCCGCGGCCCCCTCCACCACGACGTCCCAATCTTTCGGGGGCCGGTTCAGCAAAAGGTCTCGGACGCTTCCGCCCACGAGCACCGCGGCCTGGCCCCGGGCGGCGGCGGCGTCGCCGACCCGCTCGATGCGCCGGGCCCATCCGGCCGGCAGGCGGTCCCACACCGAATCCGGGGGGCGGGTCACCGGCGTTTGGGCATCCGTTTCAACGCCTGGGCCACGGCGTCGTTCTCCGGATCGAATCGGAGCGCCAACTGAAGAGACCGTCGGGCCTCCGCGAAATTTCCGACATCGACGGCGATGAGCCCCAGGATTTCGTGAACCTTCGGATCAAAGGGGTTGATTTCCAGGGCGCTCTGCAAAACCGCCTGGGCTTCCTCGTAGCGGCCGTCGTCGAAAAACGTGTCGCCCATCAGCACGAAGGGTTCCGCGAAGGCCGGGTTCTTTTCGGCGGCGCGGCGCAGGAGGGGTTCGGCGGCCTCGGGGGTCCCGCTCGCCAGGAGCGTCCGGGCCAGGCGGGTCATCAACAACCCGTTGTCGGGCGCCGCCTCCAATCCCTTCCGGTATTGGGCGGCCGCGGCGGCCCATTGATTTTGTTGGCGCAGGCGGTCGCCGGCCCGAAGGAACGGCTCCGCGGCGGCGCCGGCCCACACCGCGTCCTCCAGCGGCTTCAGTTGAACCGCGCTCGACAAGGCCCCCGCCGGCGCGTTCAGGGTTTCCTCGGCCAAGGATTCCCGCCAACCCGCCTCCAGCTCTTCTTCCGTCGATCCGACGGCCGCGGCGAAGGCCTCCTCCCGCGGACGGTCTTTCAGCGCCGTGAGCAGGGACCGCAGGCCGTCCAGCCCGTGTTCGTCCACCACGTAGGCCACCGCGTCGGAGGCTTCGGATTCGGCCAGGGCCACCGTCGCCGGATCGGGCAGGTAGACGAAGGCCGGCTCCATTTTATCGAAGGGGACCCAGGGGACCGAACCGGGCGCGGGCGCCGTCGAAGCGGCCGCCGCCAGCAACCCTTCGTCGTAGGGGGGCAGAACGAATTCGTCCGTCCGCCGCCAGACGATCGTCAGGTACCGGGCCGTGCCTTCCTCGAGCCACACCGGGCAGCGGGATCCCGACAACCGGCGGACCGCCGCCCGGGCGTATTGATGGACCAGGGCGTCCAGCCAGCGGTAGCCCCGGGCCGTGGCCCGAGGCGAGAGAATCATGAGCCGACCGAATTTAAACACGGCCACGGTGCCCGTCCGGGCGATGGCCTCCGGGGAAAGCGTCGAGGCGAAGGAAAAACTTTCCACGGTGGGGTAGATCTCCACCACCGCCGTGCCCGAAGAGAACGCGCCCAGGACGTCCGCGAATTTCGCGTGGGCGTTTTCCAGGGCCGGCAAAGCGTAATCCCCGAGGAACGCGTCCTCCGCCGGCACCCGGACCACGAAATGATCCGAACGGGATTCGACGAACCCGCTTTGAAGGGACACCAGACCCGACAGATAATTGGCCCGGGACTGGGCCCA
>DAOQNO010000084.1:0-6316 GCA_035332125.1 Elusimicrobiota bacterium
ACACCGCCACGGCGATGTTGTCCCGGCCGTCGTATCGCGCGTGGCTCGTCTTCTCCCGAAAGCCGTCTTTCACTTGCCCCACGCTCGACAGTCGGAGAAGGCCGCCTTCGCCCGGACGGCCGGCGGCGCCGTCGGTTTTAACGACGGTTTCCCCGATGGCTTTTATTTGATCGTAGGCGCCGGTGACGGTAATGGGATATTCGAAAAGACCTTCCGCGGCCGAGCCCGCCGACCGGGAAACGTTGCGGCGTTTTAAGGCGTCGGCCACGTCCTGGAGCGTCAATCGATGGGCCAAAAGCTGTTGGGCGTCCAGATCCACGCGGACCTCCCGTTCAAGGCCGCCGCTCACCTCGATGCCGGACACCCCGAGGGTTTTTTCCAGAGTCGGTCGCACCCGGCTTTCCACCAAATGGTCAAGATCCTCCGCGGGGAGCGAACCGGTGACGGCGATTAAAAGGACCGGTCGCTCGAAGGGGTTGTAGCGAGTGACTTCCGGTTTCTTGGCTTCCAAGGGAAGGGAATCCTGAACCAAGCCCAATTTTTCCTGAACCCAAAGAAGAGCGGCGTCCATGTCGGTGTCCCAGCGGAATTGGATATTGACCAGGGAAACCTGTTCCTTGGAGAAGGACTCCACGCCCCGGACGTTTTTGACCGTCCCCAGGATTTGTTCGATGGGTTTGGTGACGAGGTTTTCAACTTCTTCGGGGCTCGCGTTGGGAAGGAGGGTAACGACGGACAGTTGCGGGTAGCGGAGGTCGGGCATCAATTCCTGGGGAAGGCTCCGCCAGGCGAAGAGACCGATGACCGCCAGACCCGTGGTGACGGCCAAGACGCCCAGGGGCCGCTCCACGCAATACTTAAGGAGGGCGCGCACGGGCGACCGTTAGCCGGGGGCGACGGGGGATTCGGTGTGGGCCGCTGGGTCAAAAACGTCCATGACCCGGACCGTGGCGCCGTCTTCCAAATCCGTTCCCGGGTTGAGGATCACCAATTCCCCTTCGGTCACGCCGGAAACCTCCACGATGCCTTCGTCCATGAATAGGATGTCCGCCGTCCGGGCGTGGGCCGCGTTTTTCTCGTCCACCACGAAAAGGCGCATGGTCTTTTGCTGCATTTCGGCGCCGGCTTCCAAGGGGACGGTCAGGGCGCCGACTTTTTCGTAGCGGCGCACCGTGCATCGGGCGAACATTCCGGGGCTCAGTTTTTCCTGGGGATTGGCCGGAAGATCCACCTTGACGCCGAAGGACCGCGTGTCGCCTTTCAGATAGGGCGTGACCGAAAGCACCGTGCCGTCTTCCTTAAAATCGGGGACGGCGTCCACCGTGACGGCGACTTTCTGCCCCGGCTTCAAATGTTGAATGTCGTCCTCGGACAAGTCCATTTCGATAAACACCCGGCTTTTGTCCATCAGTTTCCCGATGACCGTACCCGGATCGGCGTGTTCCCCTTCGTTCACCCACTTCTCCACCAAGTACCCGTCGTGGGCCGCCCGAATGGTCGTTTTGTCCGCCTCCAACTGGGCCTGCTTGTAACGGGCCTTGGCCTGCTCGTAGGTAAGACGGTCGATGGTTTGATCCTTGAAATATTTGACGGCGGCTTTCTCGTATTCCAGTTGGGCCACGTCGAGCGCATTTTTGGCCTCGGCCTGGTCCAAGGCGGCCAGGAGGGCGCCCTTTTTCACGAATTGGCCCTTTTCCACCGTAAAGCGGGAGATCCGGCCCGGGGCGCCGAACTGCAGATTGGTTTCGGCCCGGGCGCGGATGGTGCCGATGCGTTTGAGGGCCCCGGCGACGTTTTGCGGGCGAACCTTGTACGCTTTGACTTGCGGGACTTCCCGGGCGGCCTGGGCGGCGGCGTCGGCCTCCCGTTCGTATAGGCGACGCTCCTGAAATTTTTTGATCCCCCAGGCGGCTCCCAGGATACCGGCCACGGCGGCCGCGAGCGGCCACCGACGTTGAAGATTCGCCGGGGCGGTCACGATCGCACCCGGTATTTGTCCGATAGGCCCACCGCGCGGTTCAGCGCCGAGACGGCCGCCAAATACTGGGCCTGGGATTGGGCCTGGGCGGCCTGGGCGAAAGCCACACGGTTCCGGGCGGCCGCGAGGTCCCCCAAATGCGCCCGATCCTCCTGGAGGAGGGAACGCGTGTCCTTAAATTCTTGAAGCGCCTCCTCCAATTTGGCCCGGGCCGCTTCGTAGCGGGAACGCGCTGTGGCGGTGCGGCGCACCGCCAGCCGAACGTCGTTGTCGGCGTCCCGGCGGGATTTTTCGTATCGCCACTCTTCCTCGTGAAAAGACCGCCGTCCCTCCCGATGGACCACTCCGACGCCCAGGGCGTCGCCCAGGGAAAGGCTCAAGGCGTGGTTGTCGGTTTCCGTCCGGCTGGACTCGCCAAGGCGCGGGCTGGTTTTCTCCCGATAGGCGGAATACTTGACGGAATTGCCGATAAAGGCCCAATTGGCGGAGAGGCCAACGTTCCAATCTTTCTTGTAGATCAATGGATCCGTCTCGATAAAGGCGGAGGCGGACCGCCCGTAGAAACCGTTAAGATCGATTTTTGGAAAGACACCGCTGCGCGCCACGGAACGAGCGAAACGGGCCGACTCCATCATTCGATCGGCAATGCGCGTGTCGGGCCGGTGGTCCCGGGCCAGGCGGAGGGCCTCGCTTTCGTCCACGTCCACGAACCCCGCCGGCATTTCTTCGGGAACTTGGTATTCCGTCGCGGTGCGCTCGCCCAAGGCGTCCCACAGGGCCTGCCGGGCCTCCAAGAGGCTTTCCTGAACCTCGGCCAGGGCCGCCTCGCTTTCGCGGTTTTGCGCTCGGGTCGACAACAGTTCAATCCGGGCCGAACGGGCTTCGCTCAAATCGTGTCGCACGGCTTTTTCCAGATCTTCCTGCAGCAGCCCGTGGGCGTCCCGGTGGGCGCGCAGGGCTTGTTGAAGCCCCGCCACCCGCCAATAGGCCTCGGTCACGGCGTGTCGAACATCGAGCCGCTGTTTCTCCAATTGCCATCGGGCGATTTCCGCGCCCAAGGAAGCCTGGCGTTGAGTTCCCCAAAGCTTCCCCCCCGAAAAAATCGTCTGCGTCGCCTGGACGCCGTAGGAGCGTTGAACGAACGGGGGATTGTCGACGCCCTGTTCGGCGCGCCCGGTGGTTTCGTCTGCCTTGGCGGTCACCGCCGGGAACAAGGAAACCGCGGCGGCCCGGGCCCGGGCCCGCGCGATGGCGAAATCGTCCTCGGCCAGAGTGAGGGCGGGGTTTTGGGCCAGAGCTTTTTCTAAACAACGATCCAGCGTGAGCACGGCGGCGTCCTCCGCCTTCGCAAACCCAGCGAAAACCAAAATCAGTCCCAAAAGGAACGCCCCCCGCGTCCAAAGGGAAAGTATCGTTCGGATTCGATGATGATTATTGTTTTTCATTGGGAAGTAGTCGGAAGTCCCCTGGGAATCGTTGATACTCTTTTATTATACCACGGCCCGTCGGCCTTCGGCGGATAAGAACTAAAACTGCCAAAAACCGACGTTGAATATCTGCGTAAAATAGCGGGGGGCGTTGTCGGCGGCGTAGCTAAAAGCAACGTCGTGGCTTCCCAGGAAATTAAAATGGAACAGGCGGATTTCGACGCCCCCGGTGGCGTGAACCCGCCCCTTCACCCCCTCAAACCGGCTGGGCTCATAGTAGGTGCCCAATCGAAGGCGCACGCGACGGGGCCAAATTTCTTCCTCCCCGCCCAAATGATAACTATAGGTCCGTTTTTTTCCCGTGTATTGCACCCGTTGTTCTATAAAGGATTCAACACCCACCGCGCCCCGGGTGGGGGCCACGGCGTTGACTTGAAGGCCCATTAAAAGAGGCCGATCGGACCAAAATGTGCCGCGGGCAAAATGGTAGGAAACACCCAGAGACCCCACGACGGGAAGGGTGACCTGTCGGGGGATGATGAGACCGTTGTTGACGACCGGGGCGGTCGCGTTCGCCGGAAATTCGTTGTTGTCGTGGATCGCCCCAGCGAAAGACATTCCCAGGCGCCAGGGGCCCCGCCCGGGGTTCCAGAGGGTCCCCACGCTCCCCCCGCTGCCCGACAGATGTAGCGTTTTGATTCGGGATCCTTTGGGTTTGGATTCCAAAGCCGCCAACCTTAATCCAACCCCCCAGAAAAAATTCTCCATGGGGGAAGCCCAACCGACGGCGATCGTTCCGACGTTGAACGACAAGCGTTCGACGCCCGCCGGCCCGCCGACATCGTACTGTTGGTTGACGACGTAAAAACCGACCCCGACGCGGCTTTTCCGCACCTGGGCGCCGACGTCGACCACCGAATTCCTTCGGAAAGCGTGGGTCAAATGGCCGTTGTTGTCCACGTCGTCGCCGTTAAAAATCGTGCTGCCGGCCATCAAATCGTAATCCCAATCCGATTCGTCCCCGGGGCGCCGAAATCCAGCGGCCACGGGATTGTCCCAAAGACTGTCCGCACCTTCGGCAATGCCGGTGTAGGCGCCGCCCATGGCCACTTTGCGGCTGGAACCCACCGCCACGCTCGGATTGAACGCCAACCGGTAATCGTTATCAACGATCGCCGGACCGGTAATATCCGCCCGCAAGGGGCCCGCCGCCAACGCCATTAAACCCATGGCCAGGCGGAAGTTGACGCGAACACTATTCTTTTGTATAGTCGCACTCATGGACAATCTCACCTCCCGACAACAAGAAATCTACAATTTCATCGCCTCGGAAATCCAGACCGCGGGACTCCCCCCCACGGTGCGCGAAATCGCCGGTCATTTCGATATATTTCCCAAAGCCGTTCAGGACCATCTGGCCGCCCTGGAGAAAAAAGGGGTATTGCGCCGGGCCAAGGACCGGGCTCGGGGGCTCATCATGGAAGCCCGCGGAGCCGTCCAAAAACTTCGCCTCCCGATTCTCGGCCGGGTGCCCGCCGGCCAGCCCCTGGAGGCCATCGCGGACGTGGAAGATTATTTGGCCGTGGACGAAGCCATCGCCAAAAGCGCCAATTTTGCCCTGCGCGTCAAAGGGGACAGCATGTTTCCCGAGATCAACGACGGCGACGTGGTCCTGGTTCAAAGCACCAACGTCGCTCAAAACGGCGACGTGGTCGTGGCCACCGTGGACGACAACGAAGCCACCGTTAAACGCCTGCGTCGCGTCGGCGGGGACGTTTACCTGCAACCGGCCAATCCGGCCTACCCCATCATTCGAGGAAAGGACATCACCGTCGTTGGCCGCGTCACCAGCCTGATAAGAACTTTTTTCTAAACCATCTGTACAACTCTCACGCCGAGGGATACGATGATAAACGATCCGAGACTTGCCCTGCAGAGCCTCCTGGCTCCGCCGCAACACCCCCAAACACGCGCCGGCTATTCCGTGGCTTCCGGCCCCAGCGGAATGGTTCCCTGGGCCCTTCCCGTCCTGGCTTCCAACCTGCCTCTCTACGAACGGGTCCTCTGGGTGGACACGTCGGGGCGGTTTGACCCGCGGCCTCTGCTTCAGCAGGCCGATGACTGGGGCATCGATCGGTTCTTCTATATCAATCGAATTCAGGTCGCCCAACCCCGAACCACCGATCACCTGGAACGCTTTATCGTGTCGGAACTGTTGCCCCGAAGCGCCGGCGACCAGCCCGTCGTCATCGCCGATCCGTTCCACCTTTGGGACGTGGACGGGTTCAGCCCCGCCGAAAAGGAAGACCGTTTTCTTCGGTTTGAGGACCTGATGGCCAACATCCTGCCGCGGTGTCTGGTGCTGAGCGAGGAACGCCGCTCGAACATGTCCGGGTTCAACCAGCGACTTTATCTACAGGCCGCCCGGCGCGCCCGATTGGAAATGAAGGACGGATTTTGGTCCGTGGTGGAGCTTTCCGAGAAACTGTCGTCGCCGGTAAAAAACCCGGTCTAACTTTTCGACCGCCGGTCCGCCCAATCCCGGAGGGCGTGATAAGTGCTTCGAAAAGCCAATCGGTCCCAGGGAATTTCGTCCGCCGCGAAGGCTTTGACTTCCAAGGACTCCGCTCCCGCCCGGGGACCGGCCCCCACCACCCAAGCGTCGTAAACCACCGTCACCACGGCCGCGTCGTCGTAGGAGTAGAGGCGCGCCGGCCCGGCCAGGCGAACCCGGCAGCCAATTTCCTCCCGGGTTTCCCGAATGGCCGCTTTCTGAACCGTTTCCCCCAATTCCATAAAACCCGCCGGGTGGCTCCAGAGGCCTTTGGCCGGTTCGATGGCCCGCCGCAATAAAACAATCTTGTTTTTCCAAACCGGAAGGGCCGCCGCCACGATTTTCGGGTTCTGATAG
>DAOQNO010000085.1:0-6288 GCA_035332125.1 Elusimicrobiota bacterium
GGTCGCCCCCCGGCCCGCCTCCGCCCCCGCCGCCGACCGTCCCGCGTCGATTCCCGGCGTCGTTTCTCTCCCTTAATCAACCCCGCGTACCCCCAGACAGACGATCCCCGAAGTTGTATAATTCAGCTTTCCGTTATGGCGACTTCACTTTCTTCCGTCGATATCGATGCCTTGAGCGTCAACGCCTTGCGTTTTTTGGCGGTGGACGCCGTTGAAAAGGCGAACTCCGGCCACCCGGGCACGCCCATGGAAGCGGCCCCGTTGGGCCACGTCCTGTGGACGAAAATTCTCCGGCACAATCCCAAAAATCCATCCTGGCCCAATCGCGACCGCTTTGTTCTTTCGGCCGGTCACGCCTCCATGCTGCTCTACGGTTTGCTGCACCTGACCGGGTACGACCTTACCCTGGAAGACCTTAAACAATTTCGCCAGTGGGGCAGCCGCACGCCCGGTCACCCCGAGTTCGGCCACACCGCGGGAGTCGAAACCACGACCGGTCCCCTGGGACAGGGTTTTGCGACGGGCCTCGGCATGGCCGTCGCCGAGCGGTGGTTGGCGGCCAAATTCAACCGACCGGGTTTCCCCGTGGTGGATTATCGAATTTACGCCTTCGTCAGCGACGGCGATTTGATGGAGGGGGTCGCCAGCGAAGCGGCCTCCCTCGCCGGGCATCTGCGACTGGGCCAACTGAAGTATCTTTATTTGGACAATCGGATCACCATCGAAGGGTCCACCGAATTGGCTTTTACCGAGAACGTGGCGAAGCGGTTCGAATCCTACGGATGGCGCGTCCTGTCTGTGCCCGACGTCAACGATTTGGCCGCCGTCGAAGCCGCTTTTCGCGCCGCCGACGCCGAAACGGAACGCCCCACGTTGATTGTGGCGCGCACCCACATCGGGTTCGGGAGCCCCCATAAACAGGATTCGGCCGAAGCCCACGGCGCCCCCCTGGGCAAAGAAGAAGTCCAACTCACGAAGAAGAATTTGGGTTGGCCCGGGGAGGCGGATTTTCACGTTCCCGAGACGGTGCGGGCGCACATGGGACGGACCGTCGACCGGGGCGTCGCCCTGGAAGCGGAATGGAAGGCGATGTTCGAGCGCTACCGTCTGCAATACCCGGATTTGGCCACGGAATGGGAGGCGTTGGGACGATCCCCCTTCCCCGCGGGCTGGGCGGACCGGATTCCGGTGTTCAAGGCGGGGGACGGCCTCGCGACCCGGCAAGCCTCGGGAAAGGTCCTGAACGCCTTGGCGCCGGTTCTTCCCACCCTGATCGGCGGATCGGCCGATCTCGCGCCGTCCAACAACACCCGGCTGGAGGTCGGCGGGGACCTGACCGCCCAAAATCCCGCCGGACGGAACATTCACTTTGGGATCCGCGAGCACGCCATGGGGTCCCTGCTCAACGGGTTGGCCGTGGACGCCCGGTTTCTGCCCTTCGGGGCGACGTTTCTGGTTTTTTCGGATTATCTTCGCCCGGCGATTCGATTGGCCGCCCTGATGAAATTGGGGGTCGTCTACGTGTTCACTCATGACAGCGTGGGCGTGGGGGAGGACGGGCCGACCCATCAGCCCATCGAACATTTGGCGGCCCTTCGATCGATTCCGAACGTGTGCGTTCTCCGTCCGGCCGACGCCAACGAAACCGCCTGGGCCTGGCGGGTGGCGCTCGAACGGCGAACGGGCCCCACGGTGTTGATCCTGTCCCGTCAAAAATTGCCGGTCCTGGATCGCGCCGTTTTGGCGCCCGCGGAAGGCCTGGTACGGGGGGCCTATCGCTTGACCAAAACGCCCGTGGATCCCGACGTGCTTCTGTTGGCCTCCGGGTCCGAAGTGCCGCTGGCGTTGGCCGCGGCCGAACGGCTGGGGAAAGAAGGGGTTCGGGCGGGGGTGGTGAGCTTCGCTTCCTGGGAACTTTTTGAGGCCCAGCCCGAGACCTATCGGCGGGAGGTTTTGCCACCGTCGGTGAAGGCCCGGGTCGTGGTGGAGGCGGGGGTGTCCCAAGGGTGGTCCCGTTACGCCGGCGACCGGGGCGTGCTGGTCACCATCGACCGCTTCGGAGCCTCGGCACCGGGCGACACGGTTATGGCGGAATTCGGATTTACGGTGGAAAACGTGGCGCGGGCGGCGTTGACGGCCTTGACCCGGGCGCGCGACGCACAGGGGGGGATGAAATGAGCCGACTTGAACAGCTGGCGGCCCGCGGGCAAAGCGTGTGGCTGGACAATATTACGCGGGGGATGCTCCTTTCCGGGGAATTAAAATCGCTCATCGCCCAGGGCGTGCGGGGTCTCACCTCCAACCCGAGCATCTTTGAAAAGGCCATCGCCACCGGGGCGGAATACGACGAGCCGTTGCGACGATTGTTGGCGCAAAAAATGTCCGTGGAGGACATCGTGGAACGGTTGGTGGTCGAGGACATCCGGGACGCGGCCGATCTTTTTCGTCCCCTCTACGATCGGACGTCGGGAGAGGACGGCTACGTGTCCATCGAAGTGTCCCCGCTTCTCGCCCGCAACACCGACGCCACCTTGGCGGAGGCGCGTCGTTTATGGAAATGGGTCGATCGCCCGAACGTCATGATCAAGATTCCGGCCACCCGGGAGGGAATTCCCGCCATCCAACGGTGTCTGACCGACGGGATCAACATCAACGTCACGCTCATCTTTTCTTTGGAACGTTACGACGAAGTCGCTCAGGCCTACCGCGCGGCCCTGGAAACGAGGGCCCAACAGGGGTTGGGCGTCGGCGTGGCCAGCGTGGCGAGCTTTTTCATCAGCCGGATCGACACCTCCGTCGATAAATTGGTCCAGGAAAAAATTCAAACCTCTCCCAGCGCAAAAGAGAAAGACGCCCTGTTGGAGTTGCTCGGGAAAGTCGCCATCGCCAACGCCAAAGCGGCCTATCGATTGTTCCAGAAACGATTTTCCGATGAAAAGTTCGCCGCCCTGCGCACCTTGGGCGCGCGTCCCCAGCGCCCCCTCTGGGCCAGCACGGGGACCAAGAACCCCCATTACTCCGACGTTCTCTACGTCGATCAGTTGATCGGCGCTTCGACCGTCAACACTTTGCCCCCCGCAACCCTGGCCGCGTTCCTGGACCACGGGCAGGTGGCCGATACGTTGGAGTCCGACGCGGACGAAGCGCTGAAAACGCTGGAGCGGCTCAAAGCCGCCAAAATCGATTTGCGGCGGGTGACCGAAACCCTGGAAGCCGAAGGCGTTCGTTTGTTCGCCGAATCCTACGAGAAGTTGATCGCCAGCCTCCGGGCCAAAAAACAGGCGTTGGAATTGGCCGCCGCCAAAGGATGATTCCGTGAAAAACAAAACCGTTGCCGCGGGCCTGCCCGCTCATCTTCCGGGCATTGATTTGCCCGAGGCCTTGGGGGAATTGAAAGAGGAGAACGTCCCGCAGCGCCTCTGGGCCAAAGACCCCTCCCTTTGGAAGTCCGACCCGCAAATCCAAAACGCGATCCGCCACCGGTTGGGGTGGCTGGATCTGCCCGCCACCATGGGCAGCGCCGTGGCGGAGTTGACCGCCTTCGCCGCCGAAATTCGACGGGCGGGCGTGAAGGACGTCGTCTTGCTGGGCATGGGCGGTTCCAGCCTGTGTCCGGAAGTGTTGCGCCAAATCATCGGTGCCCGGGTCGGGTTCCCCCGGTTGTCGGTGTTGGACACGACGGACCCCGGCGCCATTCTCGCCGTGACGAAGGCGATTCAACTCCGAAAAACGCTTTTCATCGTCTCCAGCAAGTCGGGCGGGACGATTGAAGTCAATTCCCTGTTCAAATATTTTTGGGCCAAAGTCGAGGCCCTTCAAAAAGCCAAAGCCGGAGCGTCCTTTGTCGCGGTCACCGACCCCGGAACGATGCTGGAGCGCTTGGCCAAGGAAAAGAAATTTCGTCGCGTGTTTTTGGCTCCCCCGGACGTGGGCGGTCGATATTCCGCGCTGACGTATTTCGGTTTACTGCCCGCCGCGTTGTTGGGCATTGATTTGAAACGATTTTTGGATCGGGCGGCGCGGGTCGCCAACGCCTCGGGGCCCGGTCGGGATCCGTCGGAGAACCCGGCCGTGTGGCTGGGCGCGGTGTTGGGCGCGGCGGCCGAAGCCGGGCGGGACAAAGTCACCTTATGGACCTCGCCGGAATTGCGGGCCTTCGGGATTTGGGCGGAACAGCTCATCGCGGAGAGCACGGGCAAAGAGGGGGCCGGTCTCGTTCCCGCGGAGAGCGAGCCTTTGGCCCCGGGCCGCGTGGACGGGCGCGATCGCGTCTTCGTTTTTTTGGGTCTCAAGGGATCCAAAGGCAACGCCCCGGCCTTGAAAGCCCTGGCCGCGCTGGAAAAGGCGGGCCACCCGGTCGTTCGTTTGGAACTTGCCGATCGCTACGATTTGGCGGGGGAATTTTTCCGGTGGGAAATGGCCACCGCGGTCGCCGGTCAATTGATGGGCATCAACCCCTTCGACGAACCGAACGTATCCGAAAGCAAAGCCAACACCACGCGGATTTTGGCGCAGTTCGAGGCGGCCCGGGCCCTGCCCGAGGAAACGCCCGCCGTTGTGGAGAAGGGCGTCGCGCTTTGGTCAACGAACAAGGTTCGGGGGGATTCGGTGAACGGGGTCCTTTCGGATTTCTTGTCCGCCACCCGTCCCGGGGATTACGTCGCCGTTCTGGCCTACGTGACTCCCGACAAAACGCGAACGGGGGCCCTTCAGGCCTTGCGTCGGCGGGTGGGGGAATTGACCGGCCGGGCCACCACGCTGGGGTTCGGTCCCCGGTTCCTCCACTCCACGGGCCAGCTCCACAAAGGCGGGGCGGGCAACGGCGTTTTCCTGCAAATTACCGCCGCGGACGCGACCGACGCCGTCGTCCCGGGCGCCGGTTACGGTTTTGCCACGTTGAAAATGGCCCAAGCCTTGGGCGATTTCCAGTCGTTGCGGGAGCACGGCCGTCGGGCCGTTCGAATTCATCTTTCAAAAAACGCGACGCGCGATCTGGCCGCCATCGTCGGAAAACTCAAAGCCGCCGTTCCCGCCGCCTAGGGGATCAATCATGGACATCGGTTTCGTCGGCCTCGGACGCATGGGGGCCAACATGGTGGAGCGCCTTTTGCGGGGCGGCCACCGGGTTGTCGCGTACAACCGATCGCCGGAAAAAACCCGCGACGTGATGGCCAAGGGCGCCGAAGGCGTTTTCGCCCTGGCCGATTTCGCCAAAACCCTCAAACCGCCCCGGGCCGTCTGGGTCATGGTGCCGGCCGGGGACGCCACCGAAACCACCCTCAACGAATTGACCGAACACCTCGCGGCCGGCGATTTGGTGATCGACGGCGGCAATTCCCGCCACTCCGATTCCCGACGAAGGGCGGCCTCGCTCGGAGCGCGGGGCTTGGGTTTTGTCGATTCGGGCACCTCCGGCGGGGTCTGGGGCCTTCAAAACGGTTATTGCCTCATGGTGGGGGGAACGCCCGCCGACATCGCGCGCCTTGCCCCGATTTTTACGACCCTGGCGCCCCCCGAAGGGTGGTTGCACTGCGGGCCCGCCGGCGCCGGGCATTTCGTTAAGATGGTCCACAACGGCATCGAATACGCCATGATGCAGGGCTACGCCGAAGGTTTTGAAATTCTCCGGGCCTCCCCCTACGCTTTGGACCTGGGGCGCATTTCCGGTTTATGGAACCGGGGCAGCGTGGTCCGGTCTTGGTTGCTTGAATTGGCGGAACGGGCCTTCGCCAAGGACAAAGATCTTTCCGGATTGATGGATTTCGTTCAGGACTCCGGCGAAGGCCGCTGGACGGTGGAACAGGCCATCGAAACCGGGGTGCCCGCGCCGACCATCGCCCTGTCGTTGTTTGCCCGATTTTCCTCCCAGCAGACCGAATCCTTCGCCGGCAAAGTATTGGCCGCCCTTCGCCAGGAATTCGGCGGCCACCCCGTCAAATCCAAGAGCCCGAGCGCATGAGCCCCTCGCGGGGGAAGGTCCTCCGCCCGGTGTCGCTTCCCGCCGCGTCCGGCCCCCGGGTGTCGCCCTGCGGCGTCGTTATTTTCGGCGCCTCCGGCGATTTGGCCGAACGAAAACTTTTCCCGTCCCTTTTCAATCTTCACACCGAGGGGTTCCTCCCGGCGGCCTTTTTCGCCGTCGGCACCGGCCGTACCGCTCTGACGGACGACTCGTTCCGTTCCCACGTGGCCGAGGCGTTGAAGGCGATTCTGAAATCGCCGCCCTCCGCGGCGGACCTCGACGAATTTCTCGCCCACTTTTATTACCAGCGCCTGGATTACGGGAACACG
>DAOQNO010000086.1:0-6287 GCA_035332125.1 Elusimicrobiota bacterium
AAAACCCTTCCAGCGTCTCGGGCCCGCGGTCAAGGACAACGTCAATGTACGCGTTTCGGGCGCGCCAGGGGTCGACGAATATATCCGCGCCGCGGGATTCGAACAAACGGTCGAGGTCCGCGGCCAGTTCGTTCAGGGAATCCCGCAGGGGGGTCCGCCATTCCTGGTTCCAGTGGGCGTGGGATCCCATGCGGCACCCGCAATTGGACCGCCAGCGTTCCACCCCGTGGGGGCAACTCCAGGAGGACGCCTCGTGGATTTGCACCTCCCAGTTCGGGGGGTGGTGATCCAAAAATTCGCCGTAGTTGGTGAGCGAAAGCCGGCGGTCCTGCTCCAGTTTCTTCAGCGCGTAGGCCAGGGCCATGTCGCCGAACCGGTGGTGGTGGCCGTAGGATTCCCCGTCGGTCGCGATGTGCACGAGTTGGGGTTCTTGACGGTCGTTCGAAAAGCCGTCGGTCAGCCGGGCGGCGAACGTTTCGCCGTTGTTCAGGATGCCTTCAAAGGCGACCGCCCGGGAAATGGGAGCGTCGTAAAAAAAGAGGACGATGGTGCCGCCGGCCGGCGACCGCCACAAATAGGGGCGGCTGGGGTCGATCCGGCCCCCCGACACGTCCCGCCAGGCGGATTCCGGACTTTCGGCGTCGGCCGAGCGACGGGCGGGGCGGACGGCCCGGGCTTGTTGCGGGGAGAGGAGGGTGAATCGAATGCCGTGTTCGATGAGCACGTTCAGGGTTTCCGTGTCCACGGCCGTTTCGGCCAGCCACAGGCCTTCGGGTTTCCGGCCGAACCGCCGCTCAAAATCTCGAAGGCCCCAGACGACCTGGGTTTCCTTGTCCCGCCGGGAGGCCAAGGGCATGATGGCGTGGTTGTACACCTGGGCCCAGGCGTTCCCGTGGCCGGACCGTTCGCGAACGCTGGCGCGGTCGGCCGCCCGGATTCCTTCGTAGGCTTCCGGGGCGTGGCGCTCCATCCAGCTCAACAGGGTGGGGCCGAAGTTAAAGGAAATGCGGCGGTAATTGTCGATGAGTTCGACGAGGCGCCCCTCGCCGTCCAAGACGCGGGAGGCCGCGTTCGGCGCGTAACATTCCCGGGTGATCCGTTCGTTCCAGTCGTGATACGGGTGGGCGGAATCCTGGACTTCGATGTCTTCCAGCCAGGGGTTTTCCCGGGGCGGTTGGTAAAAATGTCCGTGAACGCAAACGCACCGATGGCCGAGCATGGGAAACGGGGGGTCAGCGCTTCAAGTGCGCCCACTTGCTGCGACCGCGGGCGATCGAGACGATGCCGGATTTGTCGACGTGGTAACCGGCGGATTGGTCTTTCTCCGCGTCGTGACCGATGACGGTATCGGGCGGGAAAACGTTGAAGCGGTCGGCCACCACCCGGCGGAACCGGCAATTGGGGCCCACTTCGCAAAAATCCATGAGGACGCTGTCTTCGATGACGGCCCCGGGGTGGATGACGACGCCCCGGCCGATCACGCTGTGTTTCACGAAGGCGCCGTTGACCACCACGCCTTCGCTCAGGATGGAATCCTCCACCTGGCGCCCCAAAATGCGCGCCGGCGGCCCGTTGTAACGCCCCGCGGAAATCGGCCATTCGTCGTTGTTCAAATCCAATCGGGGTTTTTCCCCCAGAAGGTCCATGTGCGACGACCAATAGGATTCCAGGTTGCCCACGTCGCGCCAATAACCGGCCTCTTCGTAATCCTTTTGGCCCGGAAGGGGCGCGGCTTGAAAATTGTAGGCGTAAACGCGGTGTTTTTCGAGCAAGGTGGGCAGGATGTTTTTGCCGAAATCGTGGGCCGAGTCCTTTTCAATGTCGTCGGTGAGGACTTCTTCGAGGACGTCCCGGTTGAAAATGTAGTTCCCCATGGACGAATAGGCCATCTCGGGATTTCCCGGCATGGGTTTCGGGTTTTTGGGCTTTTCCTCAAAATCCGTCAGGCGGCCGGATTTGCTGACCCCCAAAATGCCGAACCCCTTGGCTTCGGCCAAGGGCACCGGGAGGGCGGAAATCGTCACGTGGGCTTGTTTTTCCACGTGGTAGGCCAGCATTTGGCTGATGTCCATTCGGTAAATATGGTCCGCGCCGAACACGGCCACGTAGTCGGGATCGAAATCCCGGATCAAGTTGAGATTTTGCGACACGGCGTCCGCCGTGCCGCGATACCACAATTCCCCCATGCGCATTTGGGGCGGAACCACCGTGATGAAATGGTCCGGGGTGATGCCCCGGTTCGACCAGCCGACCCGCAGGTAATCGATCAAGGATTGGGACATGTATTGGACGAGCACGTAGACGGAAAAGATGCCGGAGTTCACAAAATTGGAAAGGACAAAGTCGACTATGCGGTATTTCCCGCCGAAGGGAACGGCCGGTTTTCCCCGTTCGATGGTCAAGGGTTTGAGGCGTTCGCCTTTTCCCCCCGCCATGACGATGCCCAACACTTTGGAGCGTATCATGATTGGTTTTTAAGATAGCTAATTTCGCCCGCGCCCACAATCCGAAGGGCGTCCCGAAAATCGGCGGGGAGCGGGCATTCCACGGCAATGGGTTCCCCCGCGGGCGATCGAAAAGCGATGCGGGCGGCGTGCAAAAGGAGGCGGGGGGCGCCCCCGATGGGCCGCGGGGGCGGCCCGTAAAGTCGATCCCCGAGAACCGGGTGGCCTCCGTGGTGGAGGTGCACGCGAATCTGGTGGCGGCGCCCGGTCCGGGGGCGAACGCGGAGGAGGGCGCCCGTGGTCCAGGTTTCCAAAGTTTCAAATTGGGTTTCCGACGGTTTGCCGTCGGGGTCGACCCCCATACGCCCCGAGCCGAAAGCGCGCAGGGGGTCCCGGAAAAGGCCCGCGGGAACGTTCATGGGCCCCCGCACGGCCGCGAGGTATTCCTTTTCCACCCGGCGGTTTTCAAAATCGAGGGAGAGGGAACGGTGGGCGTCGGCGTTTTTGGCCAAAACCAGGACGCCGCTCGTGTCCCGGTCGAGGCGATGAACCACCCAAACGGTCCGTCCGGCGGCGCGGGCCAGCTCCTCCCGCAGGCACGGGCTCGTGGCGGGGCCCCGGCCCGGGATGACCTCCTGGCCGGCCGGTTTGTCCACGGCCCAATAATCCTCGTTTTCCCACAGAATCCGTAGGCCCACGGGTCAACGGGGGGCGGAGACAAAGGCGCCGGGTTTCGGTTCGCCCAGAAGGGAAAGGTCGACGGGGTCGGGAAATCCGGCCAGGGTCACGGCGGGGCGGCGCTCCAGATGGAAAAACGCCGCCACCCGCTGGGCGGTGTCGGGGCCCAAAACAATTTCCCCCGGGCCGGCGACCTTTTCGATGCGGGCGGCGAGATTCACCGCCGACCCGATGACGCTGTATTCGCTCCGGCCCCGGGCGCCGAGGCACCCCGCCAGGACCTCGCCGGTGTTCAGGGCGAACCCCACGTGTAGACCGTCGGCCTCGGGGGTTTGCCCCATGGCGAAACGCAGGAGGGCCCGGGCTTTGGTGGCGGCCCGGGCGGCCGCCGCCGCGTGGTCCTCCAGTTTCTGCGGCGCGCCGAACACACCCATGACGCCGTCCCCCAGAAATTTGTTGACCACCCCGCCCTGGTCCTGAATGGCCCCCACCAGCACGTCGAAAATTTGATTCAGGGATTCCACGGCCTTTTCCGGGGAGACCATTCGCGCATACGGGGTGAACCCCCGGACATCCGCGAAGAGAACCGTGACGTCCCGGCGCTCGCCCCGCTTCCAAAAATCGTCGGGGTGTTCCATCACGAAACGGGCGACTTCGGGCGTCGTAAATTGGCCGAACAGGTCCCGGACTTTTTGCATTTGGGATAATTCGATGTAGGCGCGGTTCAATTCCGCCCGAAGGGTTTTTTCCCGTTCGAGCTCCTTGGACAAGTGACGCTTGGCGGCGCAGCGGTCGATGGCCATTTTAAGGGTGTCGGGCGAAAAAGGCTTGACCAGGTAGTCGTAGGCGCCCTCCCGAACGGCGTGGATCGCGGAAGTCAAATCGGGATAGCCGGTCATAATGATCACGTCGGCGTTGGTTTGGGCTCGCGCGCGTTTGGTCAACTCGGTGCCGTTGGTGGCCCCGGGCATGTCGAGATCGGTCAAAATCAGTTCGTAACCGCCGTCCAACCGTTCGAGGGCCTCGTCGCCGGTGGAGGCGGTGGCGACGTCGTGGCCGGCGCTTCGCAGAACGTTGGAGGCCATGTCGCGCATGACTTTTTCGTCGTCCACCACCAAAATCTTTAGGGATTTGGAGGTCATTTTTTGTCCCCGCCCGGGATCGGCGCGCCGTCGAGGGTTTCCCGCACCCGCTGGACCAAATCCCGGGGTCGAAAGGGTTTTCCCAGAAAGGACGACGCCACCCCTTTGAGAATGTCGTTGCGCATGTCCGACTCCATGTAACCCGATAAATAGAGGATCTTCACGCCCGGCAGTTTTTGGTTGACGCGCTTGGCCAGCTCCGGGCCCGAAATCCCGTTCATCACGACGTCCGTGACCAACAGGTCGATGGCGGTGGTGGATTCTTCCAGGAGGCGGAGGGCCTCTTCGCCGCTGGAAGCTTCCAGGACGCGGTAACCGCTTTGTCTCAATATTCGGACGGCCAGGGTGCGAACGGTTCGATCGTCTTCGGCCAACAGAACGGTTTCGTTCCCCTTAAAAAACTCGTCGGTTTCGGACGATTTGTCGGCGGGGGCGACAACGTCCTCCACCCGGGGAAGGTAGATCCAAAACGTCGTTCCTTCGCCGAGGGCGCTCTTGACCCGGATATGACCGCCGGACTGCTGGACGATGCCGTAGACCGTGGAGAGTCCCAGCCCCGTCCCGTGGCCCTTCTCCTTCGTCGTAAAAAACGGTTCAAACAAATGGTTAAGCGTTTTCGGGTCCATGCCGCAGCCGGTGTCGGTGACGGAAAGCACCGCGTAATGGCCCGGGGGAATGTCCCGGGTCGCCTCCTCCCCCGCCCGAATTTCGCGGTTGGCGGTTTCAATCACCAATTTCCCCCCCTCGGGCATCGCGTCGCGGGAGTTGACGCCCAGATTGATGACGATTTGCTCGACCTGGCCCAGGTCGGCCCGGACCCGGTGGATGTGGGGGGTCAGGACGGTCCGCAATTGAATGTCCTCGCCGATCAGCCGTCGAAGCATTTTTTCCAGGTTGGACACCACGTGGTTCAAATCCAGGACCGTGGGTTGGGTGATTTGCCGGCGGCTGAAAGCCAGAAGCTGCTGGGTCAGCGTCGCCGCCCGGGCCGCCGTTTCTTTGATTTCCTCCACATCGGCCCGCCGGGGATCCATGCGGTCCAGGGAGCGGAGCAAAAGATCGGAATAACCCGTGATGGCCGTCAGGAGATTGTTGAAATCGTGGGCCACGCCGCCGGCCAGTCGCCCCACCGCCTCCATTTTTTGGGCTTGCCGGACCTGTTCCTCCAGGCGCTTTCGTTCGTCGATGTCCCGGGAGACGATGACGGCTTTGTTGGGGACGCCTTTGTCGTCAAAGGCCCAGCTGACCACCGATTCGAACAACACCCAAGCCCCCGTTTTCATTTTGCATCGGTAGGGCACCGTTCGGCCCGTCCGGCTTTCCAAGGCTTCCTGAAAGGCCTTTCGGGCCGCCGTTTTGTCGTCGGGATGCAAAAGGGAGAAGGCTTTTTTGCCGATGAGTTCCTCGGGCGCGTAGCCCAGGGTTTTCTGGAAGGAAGGGCTGAGATAGGTGAATTGACCTTTGGCGTCCAGCAAATAAATCAAATCCCGGGTGTGTTCCGCGATCAGGCGGTATTGCTCCTCCTGGGCGCGGAGGTCCTCCTCGGCTTTTTCTTTTTGATGTTCGGTTTCCCTCTTTTTCAGGGCGTTGAGGACCGCCGACGGCAATCGTTTCAGCGTCGATTTGAGAATGTAGTCGTCGGCCCCGCGTTTCATGCATTCAACGGCGACTTCCTCCGACTGGGCGCCGGTCACGAGCAGAAACGGAATGTCGGGTTGATAATGGCGGAGAATGGAGAGGGCCTCCAACGCGTCAAATTGGGGGAGCGCGAAGTCCGAAATCACGACGTCCGGCTTGAACTCCTTCAGCGCGGCCAAATATTCGTCCCGGCGTTCCGTGGCGCGGGATTCAAAGGCGACTTTTCCCTTCGTCAGTTCGTGCTCGATCAATTCCCGGTCCTCGGGCCGGTCTTCAACGATCAGCACACGCCATTTGGCCGCGGTCGTCGGGCTCACGGTTTTCCTCCAAGGGCGGGGGGCCCCGCGGGGAGCGTGAAATAGAACGTCGCCCCTTCGCCGGGAAG
>DAOQNO010000087.1:0-6216 GCA_035332125.1 Elusimicrobiota bacterium
CCCGTGTCGTCGGACAAGGACAGAAGACCCGTCACCCGGGCGGCCTTGCGGGCCTTGAGCAGGGCGTTGGCCGCCAAGGTTTTTCCCGTTTCGCGCACGGTGTAGGGCGGCGGGAAATCGTCCAGGCCCCGGACGCGGAACGTCGGGCTTTTCAAAATCTTTCGGATTTCGGTCAGCTTGTGTCGGTTGTGGGTGGCGATGACGACGGCGGGACGGGGCATGGGGCGCGGGGAACGGCGGGATTTACGGGAGATCGATTTCAAGCCCCTCAAAGGCGGCTTCGATTTCCAGGGCGGCGCCCCGTTGGGCCACGATGGACCGGGCCCGTTGAACCTGCAGGTCCAAGTCCTTGTCCGTGCGCAGGGGGTCGTGGTGGAAAAGGATCAATTTCTTGACTTTGCCCCGAAGGGCCATTTCCACCGCGAAATCGTAAAAGCTGTGGCCCCAGCCGGTTTTTGTGCGGTATTCCTCGATGGTGTATTGGGCGTCGTGAATGAGGACGTCGGCGCCTTCCAGAAAATCGACGAGCATCAAATCTTCCCGCTCCAGCTCCACCTCGCCGCGGTCAAGGTCGTCGTAGATCGGGGTCTTCTTGGCCTGTTGGCGAAGGAGGTAGCGGAAGGGTTCGTTGTCGGTCATGTAGACCACGCGGCTTTTTCCGTTGTCCACCCGGTAGCCCAGGGCCAGCCCGGGGTGGTTGACGTAGGCCGGGGTGACGGTCCAGCCGTTCAACGGCAAGGGCCGGGTGGTCAACTGAACGAAATTCAGCTTGGCGGGGATTTCGGAGAGGCTCACGGGGAAATATTCCGGGCTCAGCTGGCCCACGAAAATCGTTTCCAGTTTCCGCCCCGTGCCTTCGCAACCGTAGAGGGTGAAGGTGTTGCCGGGCGTGTACAAAGGCCGGAAAAAGGGAAAACCGATGATGTGATCGAAGTGGAAATGGCTGATGAAGAGGTGGGCGGTGATTTTCCCCGCCGGGATCCGGCGGCACAATTCCTCGCCCAGCAGGCGAAGGCCGGTGCCGACGTCGAAAACGAGGAGATTTTTGTCGTCCGAAAGCTCCACGCAGGCCGTGTTGCCGCCGTAGCGGACGGTGTCCGGACCGGGGGTGGCGATGGAACCGCGGGTGCCCCAAAAAGTGATTTTCATGATGTCGGGCGAATCCTCCCCGGGCACCGGTGCCGCGGCCCGTCCGATCCGCATGGCAATTATTGATCAAACACGCCCGGTTTTCAAGGTTTTTCGAAATCCCCCCGGACCCGCCGCCAACAAAAACCCCCTTCCCCGCGAACGGGGAAGGGGGTCCGGAAGCGAAAAGGGGCGACCGCGTTTAGCGGGCGGCCACCGCCACCATTTTGTTCACGATGTATTTGACCAGATCGACGACCCGGTTGGAATAGCCCCACTCGTTGTCGTACCAGCTCACGAGCTTGAAGAAGCGCTTGTTGAGCTCGATGCCCGACCCCTGGTCGAAGATCGACGAGGAGGAGGAGTGGATGAAATCGGAGCTGACGACTTCGTCCGAGGTCACTTCCAGGACGCCTTTCAGGTAGGTCTCGCTCGCCTTTTTCATGGCCGCGCTGATTTCGGCGTAGCTGGTGTCCTTGGTGGTTTTAACCGTCAGGTCCACGACGGAAACCGTCGGCGTGGGCACGCGGAAGGCCATGCCCGTGAGTTTGCCTTTGACCTCGGGGCAGACCAGGGCGACGGCCTTGGCCGCGCCGGTGGTCGACGGGATGATGTTCTGGGCCGCGGTGCGCCCGCCCTTCCAATCCTTCTTGGAGGGGCCGTCCACCGTTTTCTGGGTGGCGGTGTAGGAGTGCACGGTGGTCATGAGGCCTTCTTCGATGCCGAAGCCCTCTTTCAGGAGCACGTGCACCAGCGGCGCCAGGCAGTTGGTGGTGCAGGAAGCGTTCGAGATGATGTGGTGCTTGGCCGGGTCGTATTTGTTCTCGTTGACCCCCATGACGACCGTGAGATCCTCGTTTTTGGCGGGGGCGGAAATGATGACTTTCTTGGCGCCCGCGGCCAGGTGTCCCTTGGCTTTTTCGGCGTCGGTGAAGAGGCCGGTGGATTCGATGACCAATTCCACGCCGAGGTCTTTCCAGGGGAGGCCGGAAGGGTCCTTCGCGCTCACGACGCGGATGTCGTGGCCGTTGACGATCAAGACGTCGTCTTCGACTTTGTCCGGAGAGGATTTCTTGGAGCCGACGGTGCCGTGGAAACGGCCCTGGGTCGAATCGTATTTCAAAAGGTAGGCGAGGTTGTCGGCGGGGACGATGTCGCCCACGGCCACCACGTCCAATTGTTTGCCCAACAGGCCCTGCTCCACCAGCGCGCGGAACACGAGACGCCCGATGCGCCCAAATCCATTGATTGCAATCTTAACCGCCATAACATCCTCCTTAAGGTAGTGAAAAGACGATCCCGGCCGGGGGAACGGCCCGCTCAACCGCGTGAGGCTTCGAGTCGGAGAGTGCTTTCGGGGAGAAGCGACATTTTACCACAGGCGCCCCCGGGGGTCAACCGGCGGACGCCCGGCCCCCTCTCAGGGGGCGGGCGCCAATAGGGTTTTGACGGTCTCCAGAAGGTCCAGGGGCGCCACGGGTTTCGCGAGGAAACCGTCGGCGCCGGCGTTTTTGGCTTCCAGGCGGTCGGCCGCGAACGTTTTGGCCGTCACCATGAGGACCTTGGCCTTTTGGGTCTTGGCGTCGGATTTGATCCGGTGGCAGACTTCGTAACCGTTCACTTCGGGGATCATCACGTCCAGGATCACCAGGTCGGGGGGTTCCGCGGCGCAGGCGTTCAACCCGGCCTGCCCGTCCCCCACCGCCGACACCTGGTGGCCGGAGTTTTCCAACACGAACCGAAAATACTCCCGCAGGTTGTCGTCGTCTTCCACCACCAGAATGCGCGCCATGAGGGGCCTCTCTTTCGTCGGGATTATAGACCTTGCCCCCCGCGCCGTCAACGCCCGCCGACCGGACCGAAACCCCCGCCGAATTTTGTAGAATCAGCCCCCTCGCTATGGAACTTCCGACCGTCTACGCGCCCGACGCCACCGAAAGCAAGTGGTACGACTTCTGGGAAAGCCGCGGCTACTTCGCGGCCCGCCCGGACGCCGCCAAAAAACCCTTCACCGTGGTGATCCCCCCGCCCAACGTGACCGGATCCCTCCACATGGGCCACGCGTTGAACAACACGCTGCAGGACGTGTTGGTCCGCCGCCGGCGGATGAAGGGCGACAACGCCCTCTGGATTCCCGGCACCGACCACGGCGGCATCGCCACCCAAAACGTCGTCGAAAAAATGCTCAAAAAAGAGGGCAAAAGCCGCCACGACCTGGGCCGCGCCGCGTTTCTGGAGCGCATGTGGGCCTGGCGGAAGGAATCCGGCGACACCATTTTGCACCAGCTTCGAAAGCTCGGATGCTCCCTGGACTGGTCCCGCACGCGCTTCACCATGGACGAGGTCAGCTCCAAGGCCGTGGCCAAAGCTTTCGTCACGTTTTTCGAGAGGGGCCTGATCTACCAAGGCGTCCGCCTGGTAAACTGGTGCCCCCGCTGCGCCACGGCCCTGTCGGACATCGAAGTGGAGCACGAGGACCGGGCGGGAAAGCTCTGGCACATCCGTTATCCCTTCGCGAACGGCGCGGGGGACGGGGTGGTGGTGGCCACGACCCGGCCCGAGACCCTGCTGGGGGACACCGCGGTGGCCGTCCACCCCGGGGACGAGCGCTACGCGGCGCTGATCGGAAAAGAGCTGCTCCTCCCCCTGATGAACCGGGTGATCCCCGTCGTGGGCGACGACGCCATCGATTCCGCCTTCGGCACCGGGGCCGTCAAAGTGACCCCCGCCCACGACGCCACCGACTTTGACATCGGTCAGCGGCACAAGCTTCCCCACGAGCAGGTGATCGGCTACGACGGCAAAATGACCGCCCGCGCGGGGCGCTACGCCGGGCTCTCCGTCAAAGACGCCCGGGAGAAAGTCGTGGCGGACCTGGAGGCCAAGGGGCTGTTGGTCAAAATCGACGATCACCGGCACGCCGTGGCCGTTTGCTACCGCTGCGCCACGGCCATCGAACCCCTGGAATCCAGCCAATGGTTCCTCAAGACCGCCGAGATGGCGGAGCGCGCGGCCCGGGCCACCGAGGAGGGTCGGGTCCGCATTCACCCCGAATCCTGGGCGAAACCTTATCTGGCGTGGCTCCACGGCAACCGCGACTGGTGCGTGTCCCGGCAAATATGGTGGGGCCACCAGGTGCCGGTCTGGTACTGCCTGTCCTGCGGGGACTATTCCGACGAACAAATGCGGCGCATTCGGGCGGACAAGTCCCTCTCCTCCGAGATCACGAAATCCCTCCTGCGGGGCTCCGCCAAACGGCCCATCGCCTCGGCCGAACCGCTCGCCACCTGCCCCGATTGCGGCGGCCGGGACCTGCTTCAGGATCCGGACGTGCTGGACACCTGGTTCTCCTCGGGGCTCTGGCCCCTGACCACCCTGGGCTGGCCCGCGGACACCGAGGATTTGAAGCACTTTTACCCCACCGCCGTTTTGGCGACGGGCCACGAAATCCTTTATCTGTGGGTGGCCCGGATGGTGATGATGGGCCTCGCCCTGCGGAACGACATCCCCTACAAAGACGTTTTCATCCACGGCATCGTCCGGGACAAACAGGGCCGGAAAATGTCCAAGTCCCTGAACAACGTCATCGACCCCCTGGACATCATGAAGAAGTTCGGCACCGACGCTCTGCGCTTCGCTCTCGTGGCCCAGGCGTCCCCCGGGCGCGACATGCAGCTGTCCGACGACAGTTTTGTGGGGGCCCGAAATTTCGCCAACAAGGTGTGGAACGCCAGCCGCTTTGTGATGATGAACCTGCGGGGGCACCGAAAAATCGACCTTCCCTGGGCGGAGCGGGATTTGGCCGACCGCTGGATCGCGGACCGGTTCCGCCGGGCGGCGGCCGAAGCCGACCGCTTCTTCGACCAATTCGACCCGGCCCAGGCGGCGCGGACCCTTTACGCCTTTTTCTGGAACGACTTTTGCGATTGGTACATCGAACTGGCCAAGCCGCGGACCCAGGGATCCGACGAAACGTCGGCCCGGGCCGCCCGCCAAACCCTGGCGGAAGTGTTGGACGGGATTTTGCGGGCCCTGCACCCGATCATGCCCTTTCTCACCGAAGAACTCTGGCAGGCCTTGAACGACACCCTGGGCGAAAAACCGGCGGAGTCCCTGATGATCGCGGTGGAAAAGCCATCGGCCGTCGGCGACCCGGCTTCCGACGCGGACCGTCGGGCCATGGACCTCCTTCAGGGGGCGGTGACGGCCCTGCGCACGATCCGGTCGGAAATGAACGTGCCCCCCGGAAAACCCATCGCCCTCGTGGTCAACGCCACCGGGGCCTCCGCCGCCACCCAGGACACCCTCGCCCGGCACGGCGGCTACCTGCGCCACCTGGCCAAAATCGGCGAGTGGAAAATGATCGACAGCGGTCCCTGCCCGCGGCCCCCCCAGTCGGCCTCCGCCGTGGCGGCCGATTTTGAAATGTACCTTCCCTTGGAAGGGCTGATCGATTTCGGAAAAGAAAAGGAACGGCTGGAAAAAGAAAAAACCGCGCTGGAGGCGGACCTGGCGCGGCTCAAGGAGCGGCTGGAAAACCCCGATTTTATCGCCCGCGCCCCCGCCGACAAGGTGGAAGAAGTCCGAACCCGCCTGGCGGAAAGCGCCGCCAAACGCGAACGCGTGCACGGCCACCTGGCCGCTCTGAGCGCCTAACCCCCCACCAAGCAAATAATTTTTTCGGCCACGGAGAGCCGCGGCCGTTCCGCGAAAACCCGAAATTCCCCCGCCCGCATTTTGTCCAGCAACCGCCGGTAGAGGCGCCCCATGACCCGGGCCGGACGGGCCGCGCCGCGATCGGCCGCCGGCAAGGCGCGCTCGGCTTCGTCGAAAAACGACCCGGCGCGATCGGCTTCGAACGCGAGCAAATCCCGCAGGCGCTCGCTGTGAACCAAACCCAGAATTTCCTCCTCCCCCACCCCGAACCGGCGCAAATCCGCCGCCGGCAGGTAGATCCGCCCCCGAAGGGCGTCGGTCTTAACGTCCCGCAAAATATTGACCCATTGGACCGCCCGTCCCAGAACCACGGCGAAATCCCGGTGCTTGACCGCGTCCAAACCGAAGATCGGAAGGCAGGCGAGGCCCACC
>DAOQNO010000088.1:0-6170 GCA_035332125.1 Elusimicrobiota bacterium
AAACACCCACGTTGTTCGCCCACCCCACCTTGGTGAACGACGACCTGAGCCGGGACCCGCTCTTCGCTCATACCCGGACGGTGTTCAACGACCACACGCCCCTGGAATACGCCCACCCGATTTGGCCCGAGGACATGCTGCGCCTGACCCGGATGAACGCCGCCCTTTACGGTCCCTTCGTCCGAAACGGCCGGGTGGACATCACGCAACTTCTGGTCGCCTGTTCCGACGGCGTGTTCGGCGTGGCCCGAAAACACGCCGACGTCATGCGGGCCATGCCTTCCCTGTCGGCCTACGCCGCCAAAATTCAATACATCACCAACGGCGTGAGCCAGGCCCTGTGGCAACACCCGGTGTTCCGCTTGGCGGATAAAATCGGCGACGCCGAGCTGTTGGCCGCCAAGGACAAGCTTCGGGAAGAATTCCTGGAATGGTTGTGGCGGCGGGCCCTCCTGTGGCCCCATTGGGCCCGGGCGGTCCGGGGCCGGCCCATCGTTTTGTGGACCCGGCGCATCACCAGTTACAAGCGGCTCGATATTTTGGACAAAATTTTCGACCGGCCCGATTGGCGCCAACGGTTTCTCGATTCGGGCGTCGTGATCATCGTGGGGGGACGTGTTTACCAGCGGGACAACGTGTCCGAGAAGATGCTCTACAACCTGGTGGAGGATTTAAACGGGGACGAGACCCTGGGCGAGCGCGTCGTGTTTCTTCACAACTACAACGTCTGGGAGGCGCCCCGTCTCTTTTGGGGCGGCGACGCCTCCATCATGCTCTCGGACGACGGCCGGGAAGCCTCCGCGACCGGGTTCATGAAAGCCCAAATGAACGGCGCGGCGATCATCGCCAACCCCGACGGCGCCGTCCCGGAATTCGTTTTCGGGGACGACAGCGCCGGAAAACCGGTCAACGGGTTTACGGTGCGCTACCGGGACGGCCAACCGGACCCCGAGTCTTTCCTGGACGCCCTTCAGGCCTTCGGTCAATCCTTTCGGGATCCCCGGCGGCGCGCCGCGCTGGTTCGGGGGGCCCTGGCCGTCACCCCCGAGGTCGCCGTGGACCGCACCGCCCGGGAAATGGCGGCCTTCTTCGGAGCCCTTCCCGCCCGTCCCGCGGTCCCCGCCTAGTTCTTCTCCGCCAAACCCTTTCGGACCCGGCGGCGGATCCAAAGGATCCCCCCCACCACGCCCGCCGCGATCAACCCGGAAAACAAGGTTTCAAATCGATCGACGCCCTTCGCGAAGAAGAGCGCCTTGGATCCCATCTGCCAGCCCAACACCCCCAGCAAATAGCAACGGGGAATGGTCCCCAACACCGACCAAAGGACGAAGAGGCGCGGAGGGATCTCCAGCACCCCCGAGACCACCGAGATCAGGGACAGCGGCACGATGGGCGCGGCCCGCAACAGGAAGAGGGACGTCGCCTCGCCCCGACGGCTGAAATGGGCGCCCAGGCTTTCGACGTCCTTCCAATTGAACCCCAGGAACCGTTCGAAGCGGTCCACGAAGGCCTTCCCCCCGTAACGTCCGACGGCGTAGGTCCCGATGGCCCCCAGGGTGGAGGCCGCCACCCCCGGCAGAACGATTTGAAGGGAGGCCGTGCCGAGGGCCGACGCCCAAGGGGCGCCGGCGGGGATCAGGAGAAATCCCGCCCCCATGATGATGGCGGGCGAGGGAATGGGCACGACGATCTGCTCGATCAACACGCCCACAAAAACGCTCCACCCGCCGTGGGTCCGAAGGGCGTCCAAAATCCACTGCGTGAGGGGCCCGATCACGCGGGCCCCCGCCGGTTCGATTTCCGGGGCCGTCGGCCCTGATATATAATAGTCTCCATGTCGCGTCGTTCCTCCCTGTTCGCCCTCGGGATCGCCGGAATCTTCTTGACGGGGTGTCCCAAGGTCCCCGTCACCGGCCGTCACTCGCTGATTCTGTTGCCGGAATCGGAGGAGTTGACCCTCGGGGTCGACGCCTACCGACAGGTCCTGTCCCAGAACCGATTGGCCCGGGACCCGGCCGCGGTCGCCCTGGTTCGCCGCGTGGGCGAACGGATCGCCAACATCTCCGACCGCCCCGACTACGACTGGGAATACAACGTCCTCGACGACCCCAAGACCGTCAACGCCTTCTGTCTTCCCGGAGGAAAAGTGGCGGTTTACACCGGCATCCTGCCCGTCACTCAAACCGACGCCGGTCTGGCGGTGGTTCTGGGCCACGAAATCGCCCACGCCATCGCCAAGCACGGGGCCGAGCGCATGTCCCAGGGGCTTCTCCTCCAGCTCGGCCAGGAATCTCTGGCGATGGCCATGAAAAACCGACCGACCGAAACCCGGGCGGCCGTCCTGCAGGCTTTCGGCCTGGGGGCCACGGTGGGGGCGGTGCTGCCTTTCGGGCGGTTTCAGGAATCCGAGGCGGACCGCATCGGCTTGATCTACATGGCCCGGGCCGGTTACGACCCCCGGGAAGCGGTGGCTTTTTGGAAACGGATGGAAAGCGCCGGCGGCGGGGCCCCGCCCGAATTTTTATCGACCCACCCCAGCCACGAAACCCGGGTGCGTGATTTGGAAAAGTGGATGCCCGACGCCCTCAAGGCGTACGAGGAGGCCCGGGGGCGCTGAGCCCCCTTATTTAAGGATTTTCTTCCCCGTCACCCGCCCTTTTTCGTCGATGTCGTACACCAGCGGCACGCCCGTGTCGAGATTGAGTTCCAACACCTGTTCTTTCGTGAGCCTGTCCAAATCCATGACGATGGACCGCAGGCTGTTGCCGTGGGCGGCCACGATGACGCTTTCGCCTTTTTTCACGTGGGGGAGAATGGCGCTGTAGAAATAGGGGAGGGTCCGGGCGGCCGTGTCCTTCAGGCTTTCGGCGATGCCTTCCGGGTTCATGTCGGTTTTATCCGTCGGCGGGGGCACGTCGTAGCTGCGCCGCCACACCTTGACCTGATCGGCGCCGAATTTCTTCGCCGTTTCCTCCTTGTTCAACCCCTGCAGGGCCCCGTAGTGGCGCTCGTTCAGGGCCTGGTTCTTCTCGATCGGGATGGTTTTTTGTCCGGTGACTTCCAAAATGATCGCCAGGGTGTTTTGGGCCCGCTGAAGGGCCGAGGTGAAGGCCCGGTTGAATTTATACCCCCGAAGGTGTTCGCCCGCGCGGCGGGCTTCGTTTCGCCCTTGATCCGTCAACGGAACGTCCACCCAACCGGTGAAACGGTTTTCCAAATTCCACTGCGACTGCCCGTGACGCACCAACACCAATTGCCCCATGACTTCGGCCTCCAACGGTAAAATAGCCGCCGGCTACCCCGGCGGAGCGCGCTTTGAATTCGGTATTATAGCAATCTAATGATCGCCCTCTTTTGGCCGCGCCAACGCGAAGAACGGGAACTCTGGGTCGCCTCGGCGACGATCCTTTTCCAGGAACTCCTTTTCATTCGATGGATCGGCACCGAAGTCCGGGTTCTGGCTTATTTCCCCAACCTTCTGCTTCTGGCGGCTTTTTTGGGGCTGGGCCTGGGATGCCTGGCCGTGAACGGTAAACCCTGGGCCCCGTTTTGGCCGTGGCTGCTCGCGGCGGTCACCCTCGCCACGGCGGGGTTGTCCCGGGTCGTCTTTACCGCCGAGGGAGCGTCCGAACATTTGTGGCTGCTTTACTACGATTTGCCCCCGACCGCCCCCGTCGTTCCCCACATCGCGCCGGCCCTGGCCATCGCCTTCGTTTTAACCGCCCTCGCCTTCGTTCCCCTGGGCCAGTACGTGGCCGAACGACTCCGAGGGTTTCAGGCCCGGGGCGAGACCCTGCGCGGCTATTTTTGGGAGTTGGCGGGATCTCTCGGAGGCGTCGTTCTCTTTGGCCTCGCCACGGCGGCGGGCCTGCCGCCGGCCGGAGGCTTTCTGGTGCTGGCGGGGCTTTCTTTTTTCCTTCGCCCTCCCACACGGGCGCGCTGGACCGTGGCGGTGCCGGTGGCCCTGGCCCTGTTCGTCGCCCATCGGGACCGAACCGAAATTCACACGCCCTATTACGCCTTGCGGACCCACGCTTCGCCCTCGGGCCACGGCGCCTTTGAGGTACTGGCCAACGGGGCTCTCCACCAAATGGCCTTGCCGGTCCGGCGGTCCGACGCGCCCGCGGCGTCTTTTCTGCGCCGGGCCCGGGACGGTTACCAATCGCCCTACGACCTGTTGCGTCGGGCGCCGCGGCGCGCCCTGGTCCTCGGCGCCGGGACCGGCAACGACGTCGCCGTCCTGTTGGACCGTGGCGCGGAATCCATCGACGCCGTGGAAATCGATCCGGGAATCCTTCGACTGGGGGAGCGGCACCCCGACCGCCCTTACGCGTCGCCGCGCGTTCGCGTGATCAACGCCGACGGACGGGCGTTTCTCCACCGGTCCACCGGGACCTACGACCTGATCGTCCTGGGCACGCTCGACTCCATGACGCGGCTCTCGGCGTTGTCCAACGTTCGCCTGGACAATTTCATCTACACCCGGGAATCGTTGGCGGCGATTCACCGGCGGCTTTCGCCCGACGGGGGACTCCTCATGTATTTCATGATCTCCCAGCCGTTCATTGATGGGCGCTTGATGGACCTTCTGAAAAACGAATTCGGGCGCCGCCCCCTGGCCCGGGCCGAGGACGACGGGGTCTTCAACCGGATCTTCGCGGCCGGACCGGCCTTCGACCACGTGGGGGGCGCTCTTCGGGACGCCCCGGCGAATGCCCCCGTCTCGATCCCGCCAACGGACGATTGGCCCTATTTGTATCTTCGGGAGCGGGGGATCCCCGTCCATTACGGCCTGGCGGCGCTCCTCGTGGTTCTGTCCGCGATCCTCGGAGGGCTTTGCATCGGAGGGCGGGAGGTCTTACGCGCGCGACCCACGCGGTCGGACGGGGCGCTCGCGCTTTTCGGAATGGGGTTTCTCCTTCTTGAAACGCGAAGCGTGACGTCGCTCAACCTTCTGTGGAGCACCACCTGGATCACCAGCACCGTCGTGTTTGGGGCCATCCTCCTGACCGGTCTTCTTTCCACGGCCGTGGCTCGAAAAGCCGCCCCCCCGTGGACCTTCGCGGCGACCGCCTTGTTGGCGGCCCTGGCCATCACTTATTTTTGTCCGCTCGAATGGTTCCTGGGCTGGAGCCCCGTTCCGAAAGCGTTGGCCTCGTTGGTTCTGGTGGGACTTCCCATTTTCTTTGCCGGCTTGGTCTTTGCCGAATTTTTCGAAGACCATCCGTTTTCCCCCCGCGGTTTTGCCTGGAACCTTCTGGGCGCGGTCGCCGGCGGTTTGCTTGAGTTTCTTTCCATGGCCCTGGGGTTCCGTGCGCTGGTGCTCTTGGCGGGGGCGGTTTATCTGACCGCCTTCGCCATTCGCCCCCGCCGTCGAGGAGTTCCGCGGTGACGGAAGGGAACTTTTTTCCCGGGACGGGGTCCAACCCCCCGGAGGGCATCGACGCCATGCTTCAAACCCACGGACCTCGCATTTTCGCCCTGGCCGTCCGGCTCTGCGGCAACCGGACCGACGGGGAGGATTTGGCCCAGGAAACCTTCCTCCAGGCGTTCCGCCGGCGGGACCAATTCCGGGGCGAGGCCGACCTGGGATCCTGGATCTACCGGATTTGCGTCAACCTCTGGAAAAACCGGGTGCGTTACGAAAAACGACGTTTCTTCTGGCAGCACCGGCCCTTGGAAATCCGGGACGCGGACGGCGAGGTTCGACCGATGGAAATCGCGGACCCCTCCGACGCCACCGACGGTCCGGCGGAACTGGACGAGCGCCAACGCCTCGTGCGCCGGGCCCTGAACGCCCTGGAGCCCCACGAACGCGCGGTGATCGTCCTCCGGGACATGGAAGACAAATCCTACGAGGAAATCGCCGCCTGCCTGGACTTGCCCCTCGGCACCGTGAAATCCCGCATCGCCCGGGCCCGGGAGGCCCTGAAGGAAAAGCTGGAGCCGCTTTTGGGAGAACAGCCATGACCGACGCGAACCAAAACACCCCGAAGGAACGCCTCTCCGCCTACCTGGACGACGCCTTGGCGCCCGCCGAGCGCGCCGCCTTCGAAAAGGAACTGGCCGCTTCGGCAAACCTACGCCGGGACCTGGCGCGCCTAAAATCCCTGCGGTCGATTCTTCGATCGATGCCGCCCCCCGCGCCCACGGAAACCTTTTACCGGAAC
>DAOQNO010000089.1:0-6165 GCA_035332125.1 Elusimicrobiota bacterium
ACCGTCACCCGCGCGGGGTCCCGCCGCCCCAATTTTCCGTCCGGGCCGGGGTAATGGAATCCCCAGGAAAACTGCTCGGCGGACAATCCCACGACGTTGGAGGCGTCCTCCGCGGGAAAATCCTGCTTGATGTGGGACCAAATGGGAAGCCCGAAAACGAAGATCAACCACAATTCAAACACGAGGACCAGGGCGTCGGGGACGAAGGACGAGGCGTGGCCCTTCCACCCCTGATAGGACGCCCGGTCGACTTTCTTTTGCTGGAAGCGCCAAAGGCAGTAGACGAAAAACGCGAGCCAAAGAAGAAAGATCGCGATCATGCCCACGTGGAGGACCGTGAGGGAGGTGTCGACCCGCCCGGCGTACGTCGAGGCCGCCACCGGCAAACCCACGCGATAATTTCCCAGCAATTCGTCCATGAGGGGGGTCGACGGGAGCCTTACTCGCTCCAGTCGTCCTTGGCGGCGGTGGCCGGCCGCAAGGAGTACACGTATTCCACCAAATCGTTGATTTCATCATCGGTCAGGTATTGGCCCCAGGGCGGCATGCGGATCATCGGCGGCGGCTGGGACGCGTCGGCCGGAAGGGACACCCGGCCTTTGTGAAGCAAGTCCCGCAGTTCGTCCTTCGAGTATCCATCGGCCGCGTAGGTGAGGGAAAGGATTTTCCCGCCCACGACGTTGTTGTTGGGATACCCCCCCTGGCCGCGTTCCCCGTGGCATCCCACGCACCCGACCCGGGCGAACAACATTTCGCCGCGTTTCAAGGGATCGGCCTTGAGGGCGGGATTGTCCCAGGGGGGCTTGGCGCGGTAGATTTCGCCCTTGAGAGAGCTCAAGTAGGCCACCAGGTCTTCCCGGACGTTGTCCTTAAGTTTGAAGTTGGGCATGGCCGTGCCGGGCTTCCAGGCGGCCGGATTCGCGAGCCAAAGGCGCAGCCATTCCGGGGTCTTCCGGAAACCGACGGTGGTCAAATCGGGTCCGGCCTGGCCGCCGCCTTTGTCCCCGACTCGGTGACAAGTGATGCATCCCAAGCCGACGAAGTAGGACCGTCCACGGGCCACCGGGTCTTTCGACCCCGAGCAACCCGCGAGCAACACCAGCAGCAAGAGAACCTTGAATCGTGACATTGGAAGGAGGGATTCTATAATCTCCCAACCCCTCCGGCAAGAGCCCTTGAAAAATTCGGATTCTTCTGCTATGTTGATTTTACGATGACCCCAAGAGATTCCTCCCCGTTGGGCTTTCGCCGGACCGGTCGCTTTCTCGCCGCGCCGGGCGTGTTGTTGTTGGCCCTGATGGGCGCCTCCGCCGTCCCCGTCCGAGCCGAGATGGACGACAACCCCTCTTACTTAAAAGACTGGGTGGAGCGGGACAAGGGATCGGGGTGGAATTTCTCCCCGGCGCTCAACGGCGGGTACACCTCCCTGCTGCACGGGTACAAAGGGTACAAGAACCTCGGCAACGCCGGCCTGGATCTTTACATGCGCCCGCCGGTGCCCCAATTTCCCCGCTGGTATAATCACATGATTTTTCGATTGTCGGCCGATTATTTTCCCCTTCAAGTCCCTTCCCAGGTGGTGGGGATCACCGAAGACATTTATGCCCTGACCGGCACGGCGCTTTGGCGCTTTTCAAACGCCAGCGAAGCCGAACACAACCAATGGATTCCCTTTTTGGGTGCGGGGGTGGGGGTTTACTGGGACTCCGTTACCGTGGACACGCTCGCCACCGGAAAGGTGAAAGACGCTGAGCAATATTTGGGGGTGACGGGCGCCCTCGGGGTGATGTTGCCGACCTGGGGGCCGATTCGCATCATCCCCGAAATTCGGTATCACACTCTTCGCGAAGCCGGACGATATTGGGCCTCCCACATGACGTACCAAATCGGCGCCGCTCTTTGGTTCCCGGCGAAAGTGAGCGAACAATGAACCGCCCCCTTCCCCGCCTCGCGGCGGTGGTCCTGGCCCTGTTGGCCGTGGGCGGCTGCAAACGGAAAGACAACAACCCGTTGGTCGGGTCCCCCGGGGTCGGCGTCACCGGCGTGACTTTGGCCGTCCGGGGCGTGGACAACACCCAATTTCCCGACATCAAAGTCCTCCTGCAACCCAAAACCAGCGGGGGCGCCCCCATCACCGATTTAACCGTTGGAAACTTCCAAATTCTGCAGGGCGGCAAAGCGGGACCGATCCCCACGGGGTACGAATCGGCCTCGGGTTACCCGTTTTCGGTCATGCTGGTGATCGATCACAGTGGAAGCATGTCGGCGGACGATGGCACGGGGTCCTCCCGTTTGGCCCGGGCGCAAACGGCGGCGGCGGCTTTTTTGGGGGCTCTTTCGTCGAATGACGAAGCCGCGTTCATCGAATACGACGATAGCGTCAACTTCGTCCAAGGTTTTACCAAGGACAAAAACACCGTCATCGCCGCCGTCAACGCCAGCACCCCGGCCGGCGCCACGGCCACCTTCGACGCCATTGTCCGGGGCGCGGAGGAATTGAGCAAAGGCACCGGCCTTCGGCTTCTCGTCTTCCTGACCGACGGAGACGACAATTCCAGTTCGAACACCGCCGCCACCGTCAAAACCAAGCTGTCCCAGGCGGGCGTCGTGGCCTGCGGGATCGTGATCGCCGGCGGAGCGACCGACACGGCCACGTTGGACGACATCGCCCAAAGCACCGGTGGACAACTTCTCGCGGGAACGACCACGGTGGAGCTTCAGACCGCCTTCAACACCATATTGTCGTCGGGACTTTTCGACGACATTTACGGCCTCAGTTTTCGGAGTAAAAACGGGCAGGGCAGCGCGACCTACAGCGTTTACATCAACTACGGGGCCTTTACCGACCGGGCGGATTTAATCGACTTCCTTTAGCCGCCCTCCTTCCATTAGAAAACAAAACCCGCCTTTCGAAATGAAAGGCGGGTTTTTTTATTCTTTAAAAAGCGCGTTCAGCCGTATTTGTACTGCACCCCGAAGCCGCCCCGGGGCCAATGGCAGTCGATGTTGTCGAAGGGGCAGAGCATGCGGCAGGCGCCGCATTCGATGCAGTTCTCAAAGGAGACGATGATTTTCTTTTGGTCGGTTTCCCACCGATAGACCTGGGCGGGGCACACCGTGGTGCAAGGCTTGCCGTCGCATTTTTTGGCGCAGACGTCGGCGGATTTGATCGTGATGTGCGTGTGGTGGTCGGCCTTGTACGTTAAGGTGCCGAGCTTTTCGTCGACGTTGATCTTGGGGAGGTCGGTCATATCGGGGTCAGTTCTCGTGGGTCAATTTTCGGAATTTGAGGCCCGCTTTGAGGCCCATTTTCAACAAATTGTAGGCGTTGCCCCAGGTCATTTCCGAGGCGATGAGGCTTTTGACCCCCTTGTTGCGAAGCGCCCGCTTGATGATGGCGGCCTGGACGTCCCGGCGGGGGCGGCCGTCGACGGCGAAATAATCCATGGCCGACTGGGCCAACAGGGTCGGCGCCTCGGCCACAAAATCCATGTGCTTTTCGATCTCGGACTCGAGATTTCGATGGTCGTAGAGGTCCGGAATGACGAAGGACTCCCGAAGTTTTTTTTGATAATTCGAAAGGGTTTTGGAGGAAAAATCCCCTTTGGCTTTGGCTTCAATGACGGTTTCTCCCGCCATTCGACCGGCGGCCATGGCCAGGTTGGACCCTTCCCGGTGGGAAGGATTGACCATTTGGGCCGCGTCCCCGGCGATTAAAAAACCGTCGGCGTAGAGGGGCGGCATGGAGTTATAGCCGCCCTCGGGAATCAAATGGGCCGAGTATTCCAGGGGTTTGGCGTCGCGGAGCACCCGCCGGACCAGGGGATGGTTCTTGGCGGCCTCGAGCAGATCGGGCGGCCGGATGCCGGTTTTCTGCAAATGGGAGAGTTTCGCGCCGACCCCGAAGGAGATGCTTTCCTTGTTCGTGTAAAGGAACGCGTATCCCAACATGCCCTGGGTGATGTCCCCGAACATTTCGATGGTGGTGCCTTCGCCCCGTTCGAGGTTGAATCGATCTTCGAGTTTTTCCCGGGGCAGGGCCAACACCTCCTTGACCCCCAGAGCCACTTCGTCGGCCTTCCATTCGTCCATCAAGCCGAGCTGTTGAGCCAAAAGGGAGTTCACGCCGTCCGCGGCCACGACCACGTCGGCGTAGAGTTCGTCGCCTTCGCTGGTTTTGACCCCGACCACCTTGCCGTCCTTTTTCAGGCCTTCGCGGACGGTCACGCCCGTGAACAACTGGGCCCCGGCTTCCTCGGCTTTCTTGGAAAACCAGCGGTCGAAGTTGCACCGGATGATCGTGTAGCAATTGTGGGGTTCCTGGAGCCAGCGGTCGGATTTAAATCCGACCTGGAGGCCGGAATCCTGGGAGAGCACCCAGATGCGCTGCTCGGTGATGGGGCGTTCCATGGGGTTTTGGGGGTCTTTCCAAAACCCGGGGACGATGTCCTCGAGCATTTTGGCGTAGAGGACCGCGCCCTGGACGTTTTTGGCGCCGGGGTATTCCCCCCGCTCGAGCAGGACGACGCTGAGGCCCGCCCGGGCCATGGTGAGGGCCGCCGCGGTGCCCGCGGGACCCGCGCCCACCACGATGGCGTCAAATTTGTCGTCGGCCATGACCTCTCTCCGTTACCCCGCGGCGGGCACCAACCGGCCCACCGCCGCGTCCAACGCCAGCGGCGTGAACGGCTTTTCCAGAAACTCGTGCACCTGGGGAAATTTTGCAAACATGTCTTTCGCGAAGCCGAGGGCCGAAAGAACGATCACGGGCAGGGCGTTGAGCCGGCCGTCCTCGGCCAGTTGGAGGAGAAGGGAGTGCCCGTCCAATCCGGGAAGCATAATATCCAGGAGAAGCAAGTCGACGTTTTCCTTCTTCAACAACGCGAGCGCTTCGGTCCCCGAGGAGGCTTCCAGCACGGTGTGACCGCCGCGTTCCAAGACGATCCGGGCGATTTCGCGGGTGCCCGCGTCGTCCTCCGCCAACAGGATCGTGGCCACAACCGTCGAGGGCTTATTGGCCCTCGTAAAGCTCCTTGTACCGGGCGGGGTATTTGGCTTTAAAATCGGCCAACAACTTTTCCCGATGGGTTTTCCAGGCCGCGGCGTTCTTGCCGGATTTGCGTTGCTCGCTGTCGTACACCAGGAAACGGTAAACCGCCTTGCCTTCCACGTCGGAAATATCGCAGCCGGGCTTGGACATCATGCGTTTCACGTAGCGCTGCCAAATATCGGTTTCCACCTGCCAGACGTTTTTATTGGAAAAGAGCACCTTTTGGCCGGACTGCAACTTCGCCAGGTTGCCCGCTTTTTCCTCTTTTTTGCCCGGGACTTCGAAGAATTGCGAATTCAACGGACGGGCGGCGGTGTGGCACTTTTGGCACTTCACCAAAAGAACGTTTTTATAGGCGTCCTGATGCTCCTTGGGATAGGCGCTGACATCGACGGTGGCCGGGCCCAAATCGTTGGCGTAGGGATTGGCCAGGGCTTTTTGCTTTTCGGCTTCGGCGGCGGGATCGGCCGCGAAAGCGGCTCCGGCGGAAAGGGTCAACAGGGCAGCGAGGAATGCGCGTTTCATGGAGGTTCCTACCTTTCTTAAAGGGCGGTCGAGGCCGCCGAGAGGATCATTCTACCACTCTTCCGTCTTATCGGCGATGCTGAACAGATACGTCATCAAATCGTCGAGCTCTTCCCCTTTGATCTTGTCTTTCCAGGAGGGCATGTAGAGGGGCGGCGTCGGGCCCTTGGGATCCGATTTGCCAACCACGGGAACTCCTTTTTCCAATTTCTCGCGCAATTCTTCGCGCTTGTAGGTGCCGATGACTTTTTTCAAATTCGGCTCGGTGCCGTTTTGGTAATTGAAATTGCGGATTCCACCGGACCCGTCCGGCGCGTGGCAACCCGCGCAACCGTATTTCACGTAAACGGCCCGTCCGCGTTCCACGGCGTTTCGGTGGACCGGCTCCGGACGGGGGGCCGACGGGACCACCGCTTGGGACGGGATACGGTCCTTCGCGTAGGACAAGACGTAGGTTGTGACCGCGCGGGCGTCTTCGTCCGAAAGCTGGAAGAACGGCATGCCCGAAGGCGCGATGGGCTCTTCGTTGAATTCCGCTTTGGGATCGCCGGGAACCAGCGTCCAAGGGTCCGTCGCCAGGTGGAGCCGGA
>DAOQNO010000090.1:0-6161 GCA_035332125.1 Elusimicrobiota bacterium
GCATCCAGACATTCGATGACGGCTTCCGGCATGACGTTGCAGAAGAGCGCGATCTTGCGGCGTTCCTCGGCGGGCATGGAGCGATCGGCCCGACAAAGCAGGATGTCCGGCTGGATGCCGATTTCCCGCAATTCCTTGACCGAATGCTGGGTGGGCTTGGTCTTCAGCTCGCCGGCCGTCGGGATGTACGGCAGGAGCGTCAGGTGCATGTAGCAGACGTTGTTGCGGCCCTCCTCGATGCCCATCTGGCGGATGGCTTCCAGGAAGGGCAGGGACTCGATGTCGCCCACCGTGCCGCCCACTTCGACCAGGACGATGTCCCGGCCTTTCGTCACCCGGCGCAGGCGGTTTTTGATTTCGTCGGTGATGTGCGGAATCACTTGAACGGTCTTCCCGAGAAATTCCCCCCGCCGCTCCTGCTGAATCACCGTTTCGTAGATTTGGCCGGAGGTGCAATTGTTTTCCCGGGTCATGTCCACGTCGATGAACCGCTCGTAGTGGCCCAGATCCAAATCGGTCTCGGCCCCGTCCTCCGTGACATACACCTCGCCGTGCTGGTAGGGGCTCATGGTGCCGGGGTCCACGTTCAAATAGGGGTCGAGTTTGATCATCGTCACGTTCAGCCCCCGGGATTTAAGCAAGCGGCCCAGGGACGCGGCGGCGATGCCCTTCCCCAGGGAGCTGACCACCCCGCCGGTCACAAAAATATATTTCGTCATATCGCTTGCCTCCCGCGCGCCTGGCGCGACCGTCGAAGACGTCGTTCCACCCGGGCGGCGTCGGCCGGCGTGTCCACCCCGACGGAATCGTCGGGCGTCGTCGCCACGCGAATCCGCACCCCGTGTTCCAGGGCCCGCAGTTGCTCCAACTTTTCCGCCGTTTCGAAATACCCGGCGGGCCAGCGGACGAATTGACGCAACAGGTCGGCCCGGTAGGAATAAATGCCCAAATGTTTTTGCAGAAGCGGCGTCGCGGGCGGCGCCGCGGGAGCGCCGTCGCGGTAATACGGCAAGGCGCCGCGGGAGAAATACAGGGCGTCGCCACGCCGGTCCGTCAGCACCTTGACGGCGTTGGGGTTCCCCCAATCGGCCTTGGCCAGCGCCGTGGCCGCCGTCCCCATGGCCACGGACGCGTCCCGATGGAGGGCCAACACGCGCCGGACGGTGCGGGTCGTCATCAGGGGTTCGTCCCCTTGGATGTTCAAATAAAGATCGGCGCGGATTCGGCGAGCCACTTCGGCCACCCGGTCCGTGCCGCTCCGGCAACGATCCGAGGTCATCACCGCTTCCCCGCCGAAGGCGCGGACGGCCGACCGAATGCGTTCGTCGTCGGTGGCCACGACCACCGCGCCGGGCAGAGCCCGGCGGGCGGCTTCGTACACCCAACGGACCATGGGTCGGCCCGCCAGCGGAGCCAAGGGTTTGCCGGGAAAACGCTGGGCCGCGTGGCGCGCCGGGATGACGGCCAGGACCTTCACGGGCGCCGCGCCCTGAGCGCCGCGAGGAGCTCCGCCGGGGACACCGTGGCCGTGCCGAGTTTACCGACGACGACGCCGGCCGCGGCGTTGGACAGTCGCGCGGCGTCTTCCAAGTTCGCCCCCGCCGCCAAGGCCAGGCTCAACGTGGAAATCACGGTGTCGCCCGCGCCGGTCACGTCGAACACCTCCCGGGCCTCGGAAGGGATGTGCAGGGGCGGCTTCCCCTCCCGGTAGAGGCTCATGCCGCGCTCGCCGCGGGTGATCAAGACGGAATGACAGCGGAGACGGCGAAGGATGCGCCCGCCCAGGGCGTCGACCTCGGCGTCGTTTTTCGGGGGAAGGCCCCGGAGGCCCTCGGTGGCTTCCTTCAGATTGGGGGTGATGCAATCGACCCGTCGATAACGAAGAAAATGCTCGACCTTCGGGTCCACCATCACGAATTTTTTCTGCCGGTGGGCGAGGGTCAACACGGCGTTCAACAGGCGGGGGCCGATCACGCCTTTGCCGTAATCGGAAAGGATCACGGCCCGGGCCGCGGTCATTTTCTCCCGCATCCGCTCCAGGAGGCGATTCAGGACCGCCGGCGCCAGGGGGGCCCGGTCTTCCCGGTCAAAGCGCACCACCTGCTGGTGGCCGGCGATCACCCGGGTTTTGACGATGGTCGGACGGTGGGCGTCGGCCACGATCCCGTCGACGTCCACCCGGACGGCGCGCAGGGCGTCCACGAGGCGGTCCCCCTCCGGGTCTTCGCCCACCACGGAGACCAACAGCGGCCGGCCGCCCAGGGCGGCGATGTTGGCCGCCACGTTGCCGGCCCCGCCGGGCATGGATTTGTCCTCGCGGACGTCCACGACGGGCACGGGGGCCTCCGGCGACAAACGGTGGACCGCGCCCCTCAGGAAACGGTCCACCATCAAATCGCCCACCACCAGGACCGGCATGCCGGCAAAACGGGACACCCGGGAGAGGAGGGGAGAGGTCACGGTCGGACCGTGCGGGAGAAAACGGAATGGGGGCACAACGGGTCGTTCACGCGTGAATTCCTAAAGGGCCGAACCAACGGTGCTTGGGACGGACGGATTATACCACATCGCCCGCGCCGGCCCATCAGGGGCGCAGGGTTTGAACGCTGGTCGCGCCGGCGACGGTCGGCACCTCGCCCCCGCCCGGCGTGTATTCGGTCATTTCCGCGTCGAAAGCGCCCACGGTCACGCGGGAACGCAACAGGACGGGAACGCGGCGGGCGTCCTCGGTGACCCACACTTCCAAACGCCCTTTGGACCGAAACAAACCGTCGCCGGCCAGCACGGGCTCCAGTTTCAGGCACACGAACCGGCCGGCGGGCACCTCCACGGTCTCCCGGGCGATGACGTTGACGCGAAGGGTCCAATTGTTGCTTCCCGAATTGGCGTCCAACAAGACGGACTCGCCCACCTTCAATTCACAGGTCCGGATGTAATAAAGGCTGGAAAGGACGTCCTGAATGTAGGTGGGCGACGGCCCGTCGTACACGAACTCTTTGCCCTTCCGCCATTTGCGGTAGAGGAACCGGCCCGTGACGGGATCGTAGACCGTTTCGACTTTCCGTTTGAACAACCCTTCGCGCATGTCCTGGCGGAAACGCAGGGAACAAAGGCTTTCCCGGTCCATCCAGGATTCGTTGCGGTCCCGGACTTTGAACACCGCGTCCATGGCGGCGTTGCTGCGGGCCACGCATTCGATCCGAAACGCGGGGCGCCCTTTGATTGTTTCTTCCGCGCGGACGTCCAGGCGGGCCGTCCCGGCGGGAACAATGCCGTATTTGATGGCGTAAACGATGGATTCCCCCACGGTAAACACCGTGTTGGGTTTTTGCCGCCAGACGAAAGCGGGCGGAGCGGGCGTCTCCTCGGCGACCGCGGCGCCGGCGCCCAGGAGGAGGAGAGCGGCGAAGAACGCCGCCCCCCGTTCAGCCATTCAAAGCCCCTTTGATCAACACCACCGCCACCCCGGCCAACCATCCCAACGCGGCGTTGTACTCCTTGTTTTTACGGTACCGGGCCCAATCGAAACGGTCGGGATTGTCCCGTCGAACGGGGGAGCAACGGGGCAGAAACCGCCGGTTCCGGGAGGTGAACTCCCGCCAGGCATCGCCGAAATATTTTTCCAGGGACGCTTCCTCCTCCTTGATCCGCCGGGGGTAGATGCCGACGAAGAGGATCAGAAACACGGCCCAGAGGATCCAACCGTGAACGGGGTAATAGGCCGAGGTGCCGGCCACGGTGAAACCCAGGGCCATGAGGAAGCTTCCGGCGTAAAGAGGGTGGCGAATCCAGGCGTAGGGACCGTCCTGGGCCAGGCGCTTTCCCTTTTCCAAATACCCGGCGGCCCGCCCCCGCAGGAGCAGCCCGGCCAACGCGATCCCCAATCCGGCCCCCACACGAAGGCCGGAGCCGGCGTGAGAAAGGAAAAGAAACAAAACGCCGGCGATAAAACCCATGAAAACGCGAAAACGTGCAATCACTCAAGTCTCCTTGGACGCATTTTATTAATTTCCGTGGGGGGGCGCGACCCGGGCTCGGGACGCCGCCACGCCCAGCATCATATAAAGGCACAGGACCACTTCCGAATCGTGGGTCCAGGATTCCGTCAATCCGGCCAAGCAGAGCGCCAAAAACCCGAAAAGGAGCCCGTCCCATTCCGGTTCGGCCGCCGCGGCCTTCACCAATAAACGGCCGTAGGCGGCCAAAAGGCCGAGGAAAACCAAAAGGCCGGGGATCCCACGCTCCACCGCCATCTGGAGATAGATGTTGTGGGCTTCGGTCCAATCCGAATCCGCCGCGGCGCCGCCCCAGGGCAAATCGCGGCCGGCGATGTGCAAGTTCCCGATGCCCACCCCACGCCAGGGGTGTTCCCGAATCAACGCCAGGGACCGGACCCAAACCCCTTTTCGAATCAGATGGGACGAGTCGGTCCGCGCGTCGGTGATGCTGGCGGCCCGGGCCCGAAAGGCCGGGGACGCCACCCCGGCGGCCGCGGCGCCCAACAAGACCGCGCCCAGGGCCAACGCCACCCGCCCGTTTTTCCGTCGGAAAGCCCACACCGCCAGAGCCAGGGGCCCGGCGAGCCAGATGGCCCGCGTGGCGCTCGCGGCCGCGGCGGCCACGGACAACGCGAACACCGCCCAGGGCCAGCGCGGGAATCCCGCACCGTCCTCCCGCCGCCGGGAAAGGGAGAGGAAAATCGCGAACAACAACATCTCGGCGTAGGTGATGGGATTGCTGTAAAACCCCTGGGCCCGCCCCCGGTGGGTGTCGAGCAGACGGGCCAACCCGTGGACCCCTTCGGACGTCCATCCCAAACTTTTTTGGACGAGCCCCAGGGCGGCGGCGATTCCGGCGCCCAGGAGGAACAACCCCACGTGGCGACGACGCTCCCCCGGCGCCTGGGCGTAAAGCAGGAACACGACGATCAAAATCTCGCTTTTAACCTTGCCCAGACTGTGGGCGGGACGGTCGGACCAAAGGGCGGTGACAAGTTCCACCGCCAAATAAATCAGCCAGGGAATTTCGATCCCCGTGGAACGATAACGCCGGGCGGCGGGATCCGTGACGAGCAAACCCAACCAACAGCCCAGGGCGAGACCCCAGAAGAGGTTCGCCCCCGCCAAGGACAGGGGGATCGTCAACGCCAGGGCCGCCAGGGCGCCGGAACGCCCCCGCTCGAACCAGCGGGCGGCGCCGCCCGCGGGAGGAGGGTTCACATCAGTCCCCGGTAAATTTGAACGACCGCGGCGACGTGGGCGTCCCAGGGACGGGCCTCCGCCGATCGACGGCACACCGACCGGTCGAGGGCCCAGGCGCGTTCCAACGCCATGGCCCAGACGTTGGGGTCCTGCATGTCATCGACAACGATACCGTCGGTACCGTTCGAAAGGACTTCCTTGGCCCCGGTCCGGCCGCTCACGACCACGGGCGTCCCGGAGGCCAGGGATTCCAACACCGGCAATCCGAACTCCTCGTAATGGGCGGGAAGGGCCGTGACGTCGGCCGCCACCAAGTATTTTTCCGCGTGCTGGGTGACCGGCACATGGAAAAACCGCCCGCGCCGAGCCAGTTGCTGCACCGCCGCGTTTTTGGAGAAATCGGCGCGTCCCACGACGCAAAGAGCCGACGGCACCCGGTCCGCCAACAGATCCACGGCGCGGGCCAGGAGGGAGAAATCCTGGGTGGCCGGATCGTCGGTGACGACGGCCAGGACGATTTTGTAATGATCCGTCCACCCCGAGGCGCGAAACAGGGTGAATCGGCTGGGCCCCCGTTCGTCGGGGCGAAAACGCCGAGCGTCGACGCCGGGGGGGATCGCCCGAATGGACGCCAGCGGCACTTCGTACGCCTCCGCCAAGTCGCGGCGGGCCATCTCCGAAAACACCGTGACCGCCCGGGCGCCGCCGGGGCCCAATTGCAAACGGCGGAGGTAGCCGACGCCGGCCGACGGGGGCGGGAGCCCCGGCGCGTGCCGCCGGCGCACGCGTTCCAGGACCGGGAGGGTCAGCAAATCCTGAACGATCAACTCCCCGAATCCGTGGATCAATTGGGCGTCGCGCCGCCGAAGGCGCGCCCGGGCGCTTCGATCGAAACTGTAGGCCCGAAACCACGAGGAGAACGGCCATTCCCCCACCGTCGCCACCTCCACCGGCCGGCCG
>DAOQNO010000091.1:0-6082 GCA_035332125.1 Elusimicrobiota bacterium
CTGTGGCGGTGCTTCTCGACGGCGAGAATGACTTGGGCGCGCAGGACGATTTCGAAATGGCGGGCGACCCGTTCCAGTTTTTTCCGCGCGTAGTCGGCCAACGCGGGGGTCAATTCGATGTGCCGGGCCGTGATGTGAATCTGCATGGCGGTCATCCTTCGATAAAAACGGATATTGAAATCAATTCACTTTACAATTTCACCCTCGGCGTGTCAAACCAGGGCGCCGAAGCGTTTCCGTCTCAAAGATGGAATTTTTCTCCCAAGTAAACCCGCCGCGCCTCAGCGGACTGTAAAAGCTCCTGGGCCTTTCCATGAACGAGAATTTTCCCGGCGTAAATGATGTAGGCACGGTCGACGATTTCCAGGGTGGCCTGCACGTTGTGGTCCGTGATCAAAAGCCCCAACCCCCGCTTCTTGAGTTCCCCCAGAACCTCTTGAATGTCGTTCACCGCCAGGGGGTCGATGCCGACGAAGGGCTCGTCCAGAAGCAGATAGCGGGGATCGGTGGTGAGCGCCCGGGCGATTTCCGTGCGGCGCTTTTCCCCGCCGGAGAGCGTGTGGGCCATTTGTTTTCCCAGGCGCGTCAAACCGAGGTCCGCCAGCAGCCGGTCGCGTTTCTCCGACCGCTGGGCCGGGGAAAGCGGGGTGTGCTCCAGGATGGCGTTCAAATTATCTTCCACCGAAAGCCGACGGAAAATGGACGGTTCCTGGGCCAGATACCCCAGACCGGCCCGGGCCCGGCGGTACATCGGCAGAGCCGACACGTCCTGGTCATCGATCAAAACGCGGCCCCCGTCGGGCCGGACCAGGCCCACCGTCATGTAAAAACTCGTGGTCTTGCCCGCGCCGTTGGGTCCCAGAAGGCCGACGATCTCGCCCGGGTGCACCTCCACGGACACGCCGTCCACCACGAGACGGGAGCCGTATCTTTTACGAAGGTCTTCAGCGCGCAGGGCCACGGGCTTTCTTTTTCTCCTTTTTCAATTTGGATTCGACCGCCGCCGCCTTGGCCTCGAACAGCACCCGGGCCATGGCGTTCCGTTCCACCACCAGGCGGCGGGTGGACGGGCGATACGTCATCACCTCGCCCGACACGTCCCGAATTTCCCGGCCGACCGTTTGACGGCAAAAGGGCCGGTCCGATTCGGACGGCGGCATCGTGTTCGAAAACCCCGGCGGCGGGCGAAAACCGTTTTCCAACGTCAGGCGACCCTCGCGTCCGTCGAACACGGCCCGTCCGGACCACAATTCCGTCCGCCGGGGTCGGGGCGCCGACTCCTCGGAACGGATGAACACGCCGCCGCCCGCGTCGGCCATGGAGAGCGGGGCGCTGGATTCGGCCACGCCGCCCGATCGGTCCTGGAAAAAGGTGATTCGCTGGGCTTCCAATTGAAACCGCACTTCCTTTTTACCGTCCGGCAAGACCATCGCCCGGGCGGCCCGGGCCGGGGCGGTCACCCCCCAGAGCGTGCCGGAGGAATTGGAGGTGTCGTAGGCCGCTTCGTCCCCCCAGGCCTCCCAGGTCAAATTCTCGACGGGGTTGTTCCGGCTTAAGGCCACGTGTCCCCAGGCCCGGGCCACGGTGTTCCCCTCCTCCGTCACCACCCGGTCCGCCGTCAGGCGGTCGCCCTCGCGGGTCAACGTCACGTCGCCGGTGAACTCCACGGCCCGGCCCCGCTGAAGCACCTGGACTTTTTTGCTCGTGATCACCGTTTTGGGCGGCGGGGCCACGGGCCCCGTGGACAGCGACACCGCCGGGGTGGACACCGCCACCATCGCCGCCCCGGTCGAAACCGCGGCGGGCGCCGGCGCGGCGGCGCGCAGGGCCGTCGCCCCCAGGCCCAGAGCGAACAGACAAAATCGCCTCATCGGGGGCGCATCCGCTTGGCGTCTTCGCCGGCGATTTCGCCCCGTTGCCGGCGGATTTCGATGGTCGACAAATCCCGGGTCGCTTCCCACCCGATGCCCCGCACGCGGGACCGCCCCCGGGTGATGACCACGGGGGCCGTGGAGACCAGCCGGTCCGCCAGGCTGTCGAAGCGCATCCATTCGCTTTCAAGACGCGCCCCCTCCGTGGAGACCAGGACCACCCCGCCCCCGGCCCACAGATCCCGGGTGGCGGTGTCGAGACGCCCCCGGGCGGCGGTCACGGAGGAGCTGGGACGGTTCTTTTCGTAAAAACGCAGGCGCGGGGCCGACAGTTCCACCCGGTGATCGTCGTCGTAAATGTCCGCCCGGGGGGACCGCAGGGACCAGGACCGTTCCGACCCCTGGTAGGTGTCCATCACGAAATCCCGAATGACCTGGTCCGGCATCGCCGGGGCGAGGGCGCCGGCGGGCGCCGCCGGTCCGCCGCAGGCCGCGGCCCCGATCATGGCCAGGGCGACGAACGCGCCCGGTCCCCGGTTCACGGGTTCGGCCGTCGACGGGGATTTTCGAATTGAGCGACCACCGCGGGCATCAGCCCCCGAACGGTCAACACCCGGTCCACCACCTCCCGGAGGGCGCCCCGGCCCCCGGCCGCCCGGGTGACCCAATGACAAGCTTTCTTCACTTCCGGATGGGCGTCGGCGGGACAAACGGCCACGCCGGCCCGGCGCAGGGCGGGAAGGTCCACCAAATCGTCGCCCATGAACAGCGATTCCGCGGGGGTCAATTTTAATTTGTCGAGGACCGACTCCAGGGCGAGGCCCTTGTGATCGCAATTTTGAAAGAGCGCGACCACGCCCACTTCCTTGGCCCGATCCGCCACCTGGCGGGATTTACGACCCGTGATCCAGGCCACGGGGAACCGGTCCCCGAACCGTTTCAGAATGAAAAAGGCGATGCGGTCCTTCACGTTCCAGACCTTGACCTCCTCCCCGGAGTTCAAAACGATGATGCCGCCATCGGTCAGCACGCCGTCGACGTCCATGGCGAAGAGCCGGACGCGTCGAAGCCGCCGATCGAGGGAGCCGCCGGACTTTTTATTCCCCAAGGCCTTCCTCCAGCAAATCCTTTTCGTCCAGCAAGCCCACGGGCCGGCCTTGACGGTCCACCACCGGAAAATTGTCCAACCCGAATTGGCGGAAAAGCCCCGCCACGGCGGCGGCCAAATCCTCGGGAGCGACGGTGCGGGGCGAGCGCGTCATGACGGCGGTCAGGGGGCGGGAGAGGAGGGACGGGTCCGCGGGCAACCGGCGGCGCAAGTCGCCGTCGGTGAACACCCCCACGAGGCGGCCCCGGCCGTCCACGATGGAGGCCGCGCCCACCCGCGTGCGGGTCATGACCTGGAGAGCGTCGGCCACTTTTTTGGTTTGGGGCACCAGGGGATTTTCGGCCCCCTTCCGCATCAAATCCTTCACCCGCAACAACAGGCGCTTCCCCAGGGACCCCGCCGGATGGAGACGGGCGAAATCCTCCCGGCCGAACCCGCGCATTTCCATGACCAGGAGAGCCAGAGCGTCGCCCAGGGCCAGCATGGCGGTGGTGGAGGCGGTGGGGGGGATGTTGAAAGGGCAGGCCTCTTCGGGCACCGCGGTGTTGATGATCAAGTCCGCCGCGCGTCCCAGGGCGGAGCGGGGCCGGCCCGTGAGCCCGATCAAGAAGACCCCGCGTTCCCGCAGGAACGCCAATATTTTATTGAGCTCCTCGGTTTCCCCGGAATGGGAAAGAGCCAGAACCGTGTCCCCCGGGCGGATCATGCCCAGGTCGCCGTGCAGGCTTTCCGTCGGGTGGACGAAGTAGGCGGGGGTGCCCGTGGAAGCCAAGGTGGCGGCGAGCTTCCGCCCGATGAGACCGGATTTGCCGATGCCCATGACCACCACGCGGCCCTTGGTGGCCTTGAGGCGCTGGGCGGCTTTTAAAAAGGCCGCGTCCAAATGGCGGGCCTGGGCGGCCACGGCCCGGGACTCGATGGCCAGGGTGCGCCGGGCGCGGGCGCGCCAGCCGGACGCGTTCATTTTTTGAGCCAGGGGGTCATCTCCGGCGGAATGTCGCGGAGGCGGTAGGGTTCCGGAAGGCGGGAAAGAAAATGATCCACCGCGAAGAACACGATGGTCAGGAGGAGGTAAATCACCGCCAGGGTTTTTAGATGCCAGGCCCAGGTCGGGGTCCAGAGGGCCGGAGCGGTTTCGGGAGCGGTTTTGGATTGTTTCATCGGGAGCCTCTCACAAGAACGCGTTGTCGGTGAATCCCCGCCGCTTGGCGAGGCGGTCCAGGGCCTGCAGGCGCCGCAAAAGTTCCGGCACGTGGCGCAGGCGGACGGCGTTGGGCCCGTCGGACAGGGCCTTTTCCGGTTCGGGGTGGACTTCCATGAACACGGCGGCCACGCCCACGGCCACGGCCGCTCGGGCCAGGGGAAAGATGAACTCCCGTTGCCCGCCGCTGGCTTTGCCCTGCCCGCCCGGCAGCTGCACCGAATGGGTCGCGTCGAACACCACCGGCACGCCGTGGCCTTTCATGACTTCCAAGCTGCGCATGTCCACCACCAAATTATTGTAACCGAAGGTCGCGCCCCGTTCCGTGAGCATCAATCGTTCGCCGCCGGCGGCCCGGGCTTTTTCAACGATGTTGGCGGCTTCCCAGGGGGACAGGAATTGGCCCTTTTTAACGTTCACCACGCGGCCGGACTTAATCGCCCCGACGACGAGGTCCGTTTGGCGGCAGAGGAAAGCCGGGATTTGCAGGACGTCGACCACCGCGGCCACGGGCGCGATGTCTTCCATGGCGTGGATGTCGGTCAACACGGGAACACCCACCTCCCGTTTGACCCGGGCCAAAATTTCCAGGCCTTCACGCACCCCCACGCCCCGGTAGGATCCGATGGAGGAGCGGTTGGCCTTGTCGTAGGAACACTTGAAAATGAAGGGGATTCGGAGCTTGGCGGCGGTCTCTTTGAGGCTTTTGGCGACCCGCAGGGTCAACTCTTCGGATTCGATGACGCAGGGGCCCGCGATCAGCGCCAAGGGGCGATCGTTGGCCAGGCGAAGGGGGCCGATGGATACAACGTTGGAGGAAGCCATGGTGGAGCGGACTATTCTACATAAAAAAGACACGCCCCCGCCGGGTTTCCCTGGCGGGGGCGCGCTTGAACAAGAGGCGAAAATTACGCCGGTCGAACGTTAGCGGCCTGGAGCCCTTTGGGGCCTTTGGTCACTTCCAATTCCACCGCCTGCCCGTCATTCAAGGACTTGTAACCGTCGCCCTGAATGGCCGAGAAGTGGACGAACACGTCCTCTTGGCCGCCTTCCGGGGTGATGAAACCGAACCCCTTGGAGGCGTTGAACCATTTCACGATGCCTTTCACTGAAACATCACCATCCCATATAAGACAGATTGCGAAGCGTCTTCCACAGCGAACCGCATAAAAAAATCCACGGGCCTAACGGACCCGCGGATCGCCATGATGTTCCACTGAGAGATACCGGAAGTCGAACTTCAACTCTTACGGGGCTTAGTATGGCATGTTTCCCTTTAAAAGCCAAGTACTATTTGGCCTCCACCACCACCGACCCTTTCAGGATCATCCCTTCGACGATAATCCGGCGCGGCAAAAGGGTGGAATCGACGTAATGGAATTGGGTGGCGCTGTTCGACGGCCCCCCCTTCTGTTGCGCGGCCGTCTGGATCTCGACCAAAACGACCCGGCCCTTTTCGACCAGACGCGCCTCGATGCGATCGCCCCCGCCGTGATCGGAACCGATCACATCGGAAGAATCGATCAACCGCGGGGTTTCATTCAGCGGAACCGCCGCGCTTTGGCGCGACGCGGCGGATTCAAAACGGCATGTGATCACTTTGGTTTTCTCCTCCCGTTTAATCTGGTTCCGTGCCTGCGCGCCGGCGTACCCGAGAGCGCCGGCAACGAGCAAAAGGACGCCGATGCCCCGTTTCGGCAAAGCCGCGCCCCACCGCCATTTTCTTAAGGCACCGATCACTCGCGCGTCACCTGGTAGAGGGCAAAGCGATTGCCGTCCTTCTTGTGATAGTACAGCGTCTTGCCATCCGGGGCCAACGTGGGCGCCTCGACGAACCCCGTGATGGCGGCCAGGGTTTCAGGAACGTCAAACGGGTCGGCCGCGCTCTTCCGCTTCGCCCGC
>DAOQNO010000092.1:0-6080 GCA_035332125.1 Elusimicrobiota bacterium
AGATGTGCCGTGCGAATGGGGGCCGGGTCCAGGGATACGAGGCCATCCCTTGACGCGGAGGGACCCCCTGGCTATAAAGACCCTCCCGTATTCGCACGGGAAGATGTGCCGTGCGAATGGGGGCCGGGTCCAGGGATACGAGGCCATCCCTTGACGGACCTTCCAGCCCCTGCCCAACTTTCCCGCTCCTTGTTCCGCCGCCGGTGGACCGCCGCCCTTTGGACGACGGTCGCCGGCGCCGCGGGCGTCTACGCCGTCTTGGGGCTGGACACGGGCGCCCGGGCCCGGGAGGCCTACCGGGAAGGCGAGCGGTACGCCGCCTGGGCGATGGCCCCCGCGCGGCAGCGCGCGGACGCCGACGAGGAATTCCGCCGGGGTCAATCGCGCCTCGCCCGGGAGAAAAACGCCGGCCGACTTTCCGCCGGGGATTTCACCCTGGAGATGGATTTGCTCCGGGAGCGCCACGCCCTGACCTTGAGCCACCCCCCCGCCGGTTTGGCCGCCCAGTGGTTCCAGGACACCTACCGTCTTTTTGCCCCGCCGGAAAACCGTTGGACTCGGGCCGCCCGGTTGATGGCCCCGGCCCTCAAAGAACGTTGGCGGCGGGACGTGGCCGCCCGCGGCCTGCCCACCCGGACCACCTATTGGGACGAGGAGCCGGGCCTGGCGGCCGGGGAGCGGGTCGTCTACAGCGCCCGCCGGTGGAAGGACGCCGATCGCGCCCGGGCCCTTTTGGACTTTCGGGGCCTGCCCGCCCGCGTCGCGGCCGATCCCCGTCCGGCCGGGGCCGGGGACGGCGTCTGGGTCGTCGTTCCGGCCGACCGTTTTGCCGCCGCCCACGCGGCGCTTCGGGAGGAATTGGCGTTGGGCGTTCCGACGATTGTGATACAATGACGCTTTCATGCGCGTTTTTCTCCGCTCCAAAATCCACAACGCCACCGTCACCGACGCCAATTTAAATTACGTCGGGTCGATGACGGTCGACGTCGCGCTCTTGGAAAAGGCCGACATGGCCGAGCACGAGCGCGTTCTGGTCGTGGACAACACCAACGGCGCGCGCCTGGAGACCTACCTGATCAAAGGCGCCCGGGGGTCCGGCGAAATCTGCGCCAACGGCGCGGCCAGCCACCTCATCCAAAAAGGCCACCAGGTCATCCTGATGACCTTCGAACACGCCCGGCGGGCCCCCAAGACGAAGATCGTTTTGGTCGACGGAAAAAACCGGTTCGTCAAGTACCTTCGGGAAAAACCCGGCGCGGCCGCCGGCTGACCACGGCGTTGCGCCAGCGCTTCCGAAAAAAGTCCTCCCGTTCCCTCCCCGTCCTCTCCGGCGTCTTCTACCCCCTTTTGGGAACCGCCCTGGCCCTGCCCACCGCGGGGGTGTGGCTCGCCTTGGTCCCCGTTTTTACGCGTTTGCCCCGGGAGTGGACCGCCTGGGCCCCGCTGGCCGGCGGCATCGTCGGCTACGGGCTGATCCATTTCGCCTTCCGCCGCCCCATTTCGCTCTACGTGTTCGGCCACGAGCTGACCCACGCCCTGGCGGCCCTGGTCTCCGGTTACAAGGTGAAATCCCTTTACGTGTCGGAAAAAGGCGGGGAAGTCCAGCTGTCGAACACCAACGTGGTCGTCGCCCTCGCGCCTTATTGCCTTCCGATTTACACGATGATCGTCGTCGGCCTCTACCTGTTCGTCAATCGTTACGCGGGCTTCGCGACGCCCCCCGTGTGGTTCGGCGCGGGCGTCGGCGCCACCCTGGCCTTCCACGTCGCTTTGACGGTCCACGCCCTGCGCCAGCATCAGCCGGACCTCCACCACGCGGGGGTCTATTTTTCCCTGGTGGCCATCCTTTTCTGCAACACGCTGACGGTGGCGGCCCTGGTGTCCCTGCTCTTCCCCGCGTCCCTGCGGTGGACGGAATTCGCCCTGGAAAGCGTCCGACGCACCCGGGGTCTGACGGAGGGGCTCTGGGCCCTCTCGTCCGCGGGCGGCCGCCGGATGTTGGATTGGGCCCGGGAGGTCCGATGAACGTTTTCCAGCACGAAGGCGCCCGCAAACTGTTTCATTCCTTGAGCGCCGGCTACGCGCTCCTCTACGCCGCGGCGGGGCGGACCCCGACGTTGTGGGCGCTGGGCGCCGCCTTGGCCGTTTCGGCCGCCGTGGAGGCGATTCGCCTGCGGAATCCCCGGGTCAATCAATTCCTCCTGAGCCGCTTCGGCGGCATTCACCGGGACAAGGAAATCGACAAACCCTCCGGCATCTTTTGGACCCTGGCGGGCACCGTCGGGGTCGTGGCCCTGGTGCCGGCCCGGGACATCGTTCTGGCCTCCATCCTTTATCTCACCGTGGGCGACGGCCTGGCCGGTTTCGTGGGACGCAATTGGGGTCGTTTCCGCATCGGGGCCAAAAGTCTCGAAGGCAGTTTGGCCGCCTTCCTGGGGTGTTGGGCCGTGGGCGCCCTGACCCTCCATTCCCCCTTCGGCCGCGCCGAAGTTCTCTGGGGCGCCCTGGGCGCCACCGCTTTGGAAGCCTTGGACCTTCCGCCCGACGATAATTTCACGCTTCCCCTGCTTTCCGGCCTGGGGCTCTGGGCGGCCCGGGCTTTTCTGTGATCAAAACCGAAGGGCTTCTGAAGAAATTTCAGGACGTCGTGGCCGTGGACCGGCTCGATCTCGAGGTCCCGGCCGGGGAAATTTTCGGGTTCCTGGGTCCGAACGGCGCCGGGAAGACCACCACCGTTAAACTGCTCACGGGCCTGCTCAAGCCCACGGCGGGACGGTCCTGGATCGGCGGCATCGACGTTCAGCGGGACCCCCGCGGGGCCAAGAAAATCATGGGCTTGGTCCCGGACCAACCCTACGTCTACCCCCACCTCACCGGGAAGGAATTTCTCCGGTTCGTCGGCGACCTCTACGACGTGGGCCCGCGCCGCCAAATCAAGCGGATCCCCGAACTGCTCCGGATGTTCGAACTGGAGGACATGGGCGACGAACTGGTGGAGTCCTATTCCCACGGCATGCGGCAGAAATTGGTCCTGGCGGGCGTTCTCCTGCACGAACCCAAGGTCCTCTTTTTGGACGAACCCATGGTGGGCCTGGACCCCAAAAGCGCCCGGCTGGTGAAGGACATTTTTCAAGAGTTGTCCAAAGGCGGCGTGACGATTTTCATGTGCACCCACGTCCTGGAAATCGCCGAAAAACTCTGCCACCGGATCGGCATCGTCGAAAAGGGACGGATGACCCGGATCGGCACCGTGGAGGAGCTCCGTTCCCAGTCCCAGCGCGCGGGGTCTCTCGAAGACGTCTTCCTCCGTCTGACCGGCGGCGACGAATACCGCGCGCTTCTCAAATACCTCGCCGAGTGATCTTCCTCCTTCGAATCCAGTTTCTCAAACTTAAGAATTGGCTCACCCGTTCCACCACGGGCGAAACCCTGAAAACCGGCGGGTTCGCCCTGCTCGGTTTACTCTTCCTGGTCCTGTTGTATTTCGGTTTCGTGCGGGTCCTGTCGGCCCTGCGGGCCGTGGAGATCATCGGAACCCTCCTGCTCCTTAAGGTTCTGTCCATGGCCTTCCTGACGACGTTTTTCATGATCGTCTTTTCGAGCGCCCTGGCGGCCTTCACGACGCTTTTTTTCGCCCGGGACCTGTCCATGCTCATCCACACGCCCCTCCCCCACCGGACGCTCTTTTTTTTCAAATCCCTGGAGACGGCCGTTTTTTCCTCCTGGATGGTGATGGTGGCCCTCGTTCCCTTTCTGGGCGCCTACGGCCGGGTCACGGGCCAGGGGGCCGGGTTTTATTTCCTGCTGATGGGCCTGGGGATCCCCTTCGCCTGGACGGCCAGCGCCCTGGGGATCGGCCTCTCCATGACGCTCATGAGCGTCTTTCCCGCCCGGCGGGTGCGGGAAGTCATGTTGACCCTGGCGATCTTGATCGGCACGGGGCTTTTCCTCTGGGCCCGGTGGGCCGCCCCGGCGCGATTCGTCCGGGCCGACAACCTGGAAGTGATCATCCAATACATCGCTCAATTGGAGGCGCCGACCGCCCCCTATCTGCCTTCCTGGTGGATGTCCCTGGCGGTGTCGAGCTACGCCGCCGGCCGATTGGGCGAAGTCTTGAGCTACGGCGCGTTGTTGGGCGCCGTGGCCGTGGCGGCGGGCGCCTTGCTCGTGGCCTTCGGCGAGCGGGCCTACTATTCCGGTTGGGCCGCCGCCCAGGAGGGCGGGCGTCGGCGCACGGTCACGCCCTTGGGGCGGGAATGGCGCTGGATCCCCCGATTTTTCAGCACGCGGGTACGCGCTCTTCTCGGCAAGGATTTCGCTATTTTTCGACGGGACTCCAACCAATGGTCCCAGCTTTTGATGCTGATGTCCATTGTGGCCGTCTATTTGATCAGCATCCGAAAACTGCCCTTGGACACGCCCTATTTGCGCGGGCTCGTTTCTTTCCTGAACATCGGCATGGTCGGGTTCGTCCTGGCGTCGGTGGCTCTTCGCTTCGTGTTTCCCGAAATCAGCCTCGAGGGACGGGCCTGGTGGGTCCTTCGGGCGGCCCCCATGAGCCTTTGGTCCGTCCTGGGCGGCAAGTTCCTGTCGGGGTTTCTGCCCTTGAGCGTCGTGGGCGTCGTCCTGGTCTGGGTGTCCAACGCCTTCCTCCACGTCGACCCCTTCGTCGTCTGGCTCTCCAACGGCACGGTGTTTGTCATGGCGGGGGCGTTGGCGGGCATGGGCGTCGGGTTCGGCGCCCTTTTCCCGCGATTCAACCTGGAAAACATCGCCCAAATCCAAACCTCCGCCGGGGGAATGATTTACATGGTGGCCGCCCTATTCTACGTCGGCCTCACGTTGTCGCTCGAGGCCGTGATCATGCGCCTCTATTATTATTCCCGGGTGGCGGGCCGGTCCCTCTGGTCCTGGGAACCGGTAGTTCTTGTGGGGGCGGCCCTCCTGGTCGTGAACCTCGTGGCCGTGGCCGGGCCGCTGTTGATGGGAAAAGCCCATTTGGAGCGGGCGGATATTTAGACGACGAATTCCCGGGAGGTCGCAATGAAAAAATGGACCTTGACGGCGGCGGTGTTGGGTTTGGGCGTGGGGTTGGCGACGGGGGCGTCCCTGCGGTCCTTTCGAAACGGCGTGTATTACACCCCCGACACCGTGGAAGAAAAACTGGAGTTCAACGAAAGCGGCGACAACTCCCGATTCAGCCATTTCCGTGCCGCCGCCTTGATCCCCAAGGATTACGGCCGTCTGGCGGGGGTGACCTCCGGAGAGTCCGGCGCCACGCTGTGGTTTGAAGACGCCGAGGGGAACCTCCGCAACGTCTTCGTCGAAGATTCCCGATTGATCCACATTCGCCGATCGGGAACGAGCGTCGCCCGCCGGCCCTGATATCCCCAGGCGCGCCGCCTTCGATTCGACCCGTCTTTTCCGACGGATTTACAACACTTTTTGTATAATTTCCCCTTCATGAAAAACACCGTGGCCCGTCTCCTGGAAGAGGTTCGCCGCCGGGGGGACAAGGGGGTGGCGTCCCTGCTCCGCCGGTTCGACGGCGTTTCCCGGACACCCCGCCAATGGCGGATTCCCTTGGAGGAGGCGCGTCGGGCTCTTCGACGCCTTCCCGCCGAGCGGCGCCGGGTTCTGGAAACGGCCCAACGGAACATCGCCCGTTTCCACGCGGCGGAACGACGCTTTGCGGGCCGGTCCTGGCGTTTACGGGGCCGGGGCCTGGTGGTGGGGCAGGAGGTCCGTCCCGTGGCGTCGGCGGGCCTTTACGTTCCCGGCGGCCGATTCGCCTACCCGTCCACGGTGTTGATGACCGCGGTCCCCGCCAAAGCGGCGGGAGTGAAGCGCGTCGTCGTGGTCACGCCCCCGCGTCACATGACCGACGAAGTGTTGGGGGCTTGCGCCCTGGCCGGCGTGGACGAGATTTTAAGCCTCGGCGGAGTGGCCGCCATCGGCGCCCTGGCTTTCGGCACCGAAACCATCCGCCCCGTGGACATCATCGCCGGGCCGGGCGGCGCCTGGGTCACGGAAGCCAAGCGGCAGGTGTTCGGGCACGTCGGCATCGACATGTTGGCGGG
>DAOQNO010000093.1:0-6067 GCA_035332125.1 Elusimicrobiota bacterium
ACCCGGGGACCCGAAAGCCGTTCCGCTCCGGTTCGATCTGGCGAAGAAAATTCCGCTCGGGGCGGGGCTCGGCGGCGGTTCCAGCGACGCGGCGGCGGCTCTCCGCGCCCAATGGTTTTTTTCCCGGGGCGGCCGTCCCTTTCCGGAAAAGCGCTTTCGCCTCTTGGCTCGCCGCCTCGGGGCCGACGTGCCCTTTTTCCTGCGGGGGGGGCTGGCCGAAGGACGGGGGGTCGGCGAAAAATTGGAATTTCTGTCGCCCCGGCGCGAGGAGGTCCGCCATTTTGTCCTCGTTTATCCCCGGGTGTTTTCCTCCACGCCCGAGGCCTACCGGGCCCTTCGATTTCCGTTGACAAAGCGCCGTTCGGGGCTTAAACTAAAAAGAGCCTTGATCGACGGAGCGCCGCCGCGGCTTTGGGCGCCGGAACTCTTCAATCGGCTCGAAGAAACGGTGCTCCCTCGGCTGCCCGCGGTGGCGAAAGCCCGGCGGGCGCTCGAACAATCGGGCTGTGTGGCCGCCCGAATGTCGGGGTCCGGGTCCTCCGTTTTCGGCGTCGTGGAGACGCCCGCCCAGGGTCGGGCGGTGCTCCGGCGACTGTCCCGCGAGCCCTGGGACCTTTGGTTGGTCCGATCCGTGGATCGTCGCGCGCCGTGAAGCGCCCTTTTTGGACAACGCCGTTGAACGCCGAGGTGACAACATGGAAATCAGCGAGATTCGCGTCACGCTGCGAAACGAGGACAAGCTCAAAGCCTTTGTCACGGTCACCTTCGACAAATGCTTCGCCGTTCGCAACATGAAGATCGTGGAGGGCGACAAGGGCGTGATGCTCTGCATGCCGTCCCGCAAACTCCCCGACGGAACCTTTAAAGACGTGGCCCACCCCATCAACGCGGAGTTCCGGACGTATTTGGAAAAACGGATTTTCATGGCTTACGAGGACGAAGTGAAGCGGGCGCCAGCGGGCGGTCCCGCGTCTCCCCCCAAAGAAGCGTAAAGGAAGAAATTTCGGGCGCCGTCGGCTTCGGCCGGCGGCGCTTTTTTTTTAGAGACGGAGGGAGAGGGAGAGGCGGTGGGTGAGGCCCAAATCCCCCAGAGGGACGAGGGCGTAATCGATCTGCATCGTCTTGAAGCCGAACCCGAGGCCGGCGGAAAGGCCCGTCAGGCCGCCGACGTCGCCGGCCGTGCGGGTGTTGTAGCCGCCCCGGACCGCGAAGGTCCAGCCGCTGGTGGCGGGAAGATTCCACTCCACGCCGCCCGCCGCGACGGGTTTGTTGTCCCGTCGAAGGATGGCGTCCGCCGTGACCAGGAAAGCCGGGGAGACGCGCACCGCCGCGCCCGCCCGGTAGGTCACCGGCAGGGGGTTCGACGCGTCGTCGAATTTGAGTTTCCCGCCCAGGTTGGCGGCGGTGGCGCCCAGGCGCACGCGATCCCCCAGGAGGGGACCGGTCAGGACCCCGGCGTCGAAGGCCACGGTGTCGGCGGCGTCGGCCAATTCGCTTTTGACGAACCGTCCGGTGAGACCCACCGACAGGACGCCCAGGTTTTGAGCCGCGCCGAGGGCGAAGGCCATGTCCTTGGGAGATAGGCCGCCGGTGGCGGCCCCGGTGTTGTCCCGTCCGGTGACGTCGCCCACGGTTTGAAATTGCAGCGCCCCGCCCACCGCGAGGCCGAGGGGCAGTTTGAGCGCCACGGCCGCGTGCTCAAAATTGATGGATTCCAGGTAGGCCGTGTGGGCCAGCACCACGGAGAGGTGCGGCGTGCGCGCCAGCCCCGCCGGATTCCAGGAAAGCGCCAGGGCGTCGTCCGCCAGCGCGGTGTACGCTTCGCCCAGGGCCAGGGGCCGGGCGCCCATGCCCACTTTGAGGAAATCGGCCGCCGACGTCCCTTTGGCCGACGAGGAAAACCCGCCCGCCCGCAGGCCGACCGTCAGCGTCAAAAGTCCGGCCAGGGCCGCCGCCGACCGGTTTTTCATCGTTGGACCACCACTTTGACCACGTCGTCCTGGCCGGATTTTTCAATTCGCGCCAAGTAGGTCCCGCTCGCCACGGTTTCGCCCGATTCGTTCCGCAGGTCCCAAACGACCTGCCCGCCGCTGTCGGCGTCCAATTCCCGGACTTTTTCCGCGCTCACGGTGTAGATTTGAATCCGGGCCGAGGCGGGGAGGTTGGAAAACGTGATTTGCGTGCGGGCCGGCACCGGGTAAGCCACCCCTTCCGAGACGTTGTTGGAGGGCGCCCGCCCCATGACCTGGACCAGGCTCGTGCAGGCCTGGGCCGCGGTGACCTTGTTGGTCGTCGGGTCCACTCGGGAGGGCAGGGGGATCCAGAAGCCCCGGGCCCCGTCGTAGCGGGCGATGACGAGGGTCGACTCGTCCAGGCCGGCCACGTCCGCGTCGCTGTAAGACAAGGTAATGGAAAACCCGCACACCGGGGGAACGGCCGAAATGTCGGCCCCCACGCCCAGGGGTTTCAGGGTCCCGGCCGGGCCCGAGCCGGGGGGAAAGGTTCCGGGGTCGACCACCGTGAACACCGTGCCGCAGGAGGCCGAGCCCGGCGGGACGATCACGTTGGCCGCGCCGTAGGAAAAGGCGCCCCCGTCGGAACAGACGGAGAACACGTTGGGCACGGTCACCGACGCCTGAACGACGGCGTCGTAGGCGGTGAGCTGTCCCTCCCCGTTTTCCGCGCGCACGCGGAATCGGTAGGTGCCGGTGGCCAACCCGACGGCGATGGCTTCCAGGACCGACCCCGACTGGAATTCCTCAAAGGCCCCCGCGCCAAAGGCTTTCTCGGCCCGGTAGACGGTGCCCGCGGCGTTGCCGTTGGCGTTCCACCGGAGGGTGACGCTTGAAACGTAGACCGTGACCGCGCTCCCGGTCGGCGGGTTCGCCAAAGTGTACGCCACGGGGGAGAGGCTCGAATCGGCGTCGCCCGTGCCGTTGCTCGCCCGGACAAAAGCCCGGCGGGGCGCGTTGGCCGTCGGGAAATTCGTGTCCGTGTAATAGGTCGTGTTCGGGGCGAGGGCGCCGGAGAGGTCCTCGTCCGAGGCGCCGATCCGGGCGAAGAATCGGTAGGACGCTTCGTTCGTGGCGTTGTCCGTCCACCCCCATTTGAGGGACCCCGTCGATCGGTCGATCACGACCGGGGTCGACGGCGCGGCCGGCATCCCCAGGGCCGTCCGGGCCGACACGGCGGCATAGCCCGTGGGGTTTCCGTCGCCGTTCACCGCCCGCACCCGGAAGAAATACGTCGTGTTTTCGGCCAACCCCGTGAACAACCGGGCGGTGGCGGTGCTCGCCAAGGTGGCCCCGTAGGTTTCCACGGACGGGCCGAATTGGGATTCGTAGACCGTGCCCGGCGGGTTGCCGTTGGCCGGCCAGGTCAGCAGAACGGTGCTGACCGTCGGTGCCGCCGCGGGAACGTCCGGTCGCGCGGCGTCGGTGAAATGGGCGAGAGACCCCGAGGCGCCGGTTCCACCGGCGTTGAAGGCTTCCACGTAAACCCGTTGGGATTGGTTGGGCGTCAAACCGGTTTGAAGGAAGGACGCGGTCCCGGCCGGAAGATCCCCCGACAGCGAGGCGTTATCGGTCGTGCGTCGAAGGCGGTAACCGGTTTCGTTGTCGGCGTTGTCGGTCCATCCCCAGGCGATCGACACCGTCGATTCGTCGATCACGAACAGCGTCGGGGCCAAGGGCGCCAGGGGGATGGTGCGGGTCGTCACCACGTTGGAATAAGTCGTGGGCGATCCCGAGGCGTTTTCGGCGCGAACGCGGAAGAAATAAGTGGTGTCCGGGGTGAGCCCGGAAGCCGTGGCGGTCGAGAGGACCGTGGACCCGATTTCGGCGTAGGCCACGCCGTTCAAGGAACGTTCGTAGCGGAACAGCGTGCCCGCCGGGTTTCCGTTGGTCCCCCAGGACAAGGCGACCGTGGTTTGGCCGGCCGCGCCCGACAAGGCGATGGGCGGGTTGGCCGCGGTGTAGAAAAGCCCCGAGGCCGGCGATGACACCGTGCCGCCGTTGTTAAAAGCTCGAACAAGGGTTTGCCGGCCCACGTTCGGGGTCAGACCCGTTTGGGTCCACGTCGTCGTTCCGGCGGGAAGGTCGCCAGACAAGTTCGTCACTCCGGGGGCGTCCATGACCCGGTAGCCGTTCTCCCCGCTCACGCTGTCGATCCAGGCCCAGGTCAGTGTCCCCGTCGTGGCGGCCACGGCGGTCGGGGCGGCCAGGGCCCCGGCGGGCGGGGCAAAGGTCGTCCGGGTCGACACGGCGGCGGAATAGGCGGACGGCAACCCGTCGCCGTTTAAGGAGCGAACGCGGAAGAAAAAGGTGGTTCCTTCCGTCAGGCCGGAGGCGGTGGCGCTGCTGGCCGCGCCCGAATAAAAATTTACGTACGCCACGCCGTTCAGGGATTGTTCCACCTCGTAGGCGGTCCCCGCCGGGTTCCCGTTGGCGGCCCAGGTCAGGGAAACCGTCGACGTCCCCGCGGTGGCGACCACCGGCGCGGCGGGGGGGTTGGACAATGTGTGGGCCGCGGCCGGAGCCGAGGGGGCCGAGCCCCCGGCGTTAAAGGCTTCCACGTAGAGTTGTTGTGGCGTGTTGACCCCGAGGCTCGTTTGCGTGAAGGAAACGGTGTTCGACGGTAGGTCGCCCGAAACGAACCCGTTGTCGCTGGAGCGCCGCACCCGGTATCCCGCTTCGTTGGAAACGTCCGTCCACCCCCAGGTCAGGGTGCCGGTCGTGCGGGCGATCGCGGCGAAACCCGTCGGGACCGCCGGGGCCAGGGGGATCGTTCGGGTCGTGATCACGTTGGAATAGGCGGTGGTTGTCCCCGCGGTGTTTTCGGCTCGCACCCGGAAGAAATAGGTCGTGTCGGGAGTGAGGCTCGAGGCCAGAACGTTGGTCAAGGTCGTGGTGGCGATTTCCACGTAGGCGACGCCGTTTAGAGAGCGTTCGGCCCGGAACAACGTTCCCGCCGGGTTGGCGCCGGCGGACCAGGCGAAGGCGGCGCTGGTTTGAAAAACCCCGAGAAAGCCTAAGGACGAGGGGGGAACGGCCAGGGAATAGGCCGTGGCCGAGGGCGCCGAGGCGCTGGCGGCGGTCACGTTAAAGGCTTCCACCCGAACCCGGGCGGGGGCGTTGGGGCCCAGCCCGGCGTGGACAAACCCCGTTGAATTGACCGGCAAGTCGCCCGAAAGATTGGCGTTGTCCGAGGAGCGGCGAACACGGAAGCCGTCCTCATTGTCGGCGTTGTCCGTCCAGGACCAGGAAACGCTGTTGGTGGAAAAGGCGACGGCCGCGACCGCCGACGGCGCGTTGGGGGCCAGGGGCGGAATCCAGAGGGTCAGCAAGGCGCCGGGAGCCGAAAAAATTCCTTCCGTGTTTTGGGCGCTCACTTGAAATTCGTAGGTCGTGTTCGGGGTCAGGCCGGGGAAGTCCCGGACGGTTCCCGTCGTTGGGATAAAGGACGGGTCGAACCCGCTTTGGGCGAAGGAGATTTGGTAGGACGTGCCCGCCGGGTTCCCATTGGCCGACCAGGAAAATCGCGCCGTTTGGGGCGCGACGACGGCGACGGTGCTGGCCGTGGGCGCGGCGGCCAGGGTGTAACGGGTGGGGGAGAACCCCGACGCGCTGGAGGCCGTGACATTAAAAGACTCCGCGAAAACCCGCTGGGGCGCGTTGGGCGTGAGGCCCGTCTGAAGCCATTGGGTGCTGTTGGCCGGCAGCGTGCCCACCAGCACCACGGAGTCGGAGGCCCGGCGGACCCGGAACCCGGCCTCGTTGACGGCGAGATCCGTCCACCCCCAAGTGAGGGAGCCGGTGCTTCGGGCGACGACGTCCGGCGCGGAGGGCGCGGCCGGGGGCGCGGGCAGCGTGAGCGTCGATACGGTGGCGTCGAAGGCGGTGTCCACCCCGCCGCCGTTCCGGGCCCGGACGCGGAAAAACCAGGTCGTGTCGGCCGTCAGCGTATTAAAGGAGAAAGAGGTCGCGGTGGTGGTCGAAAAGGAGGCCAGGGCCAACAGGGGAACGCTCGTGGCGCCCTGGAGGCGGTATTCGGTGCCGGCGGGGTTGCC
>DAOQNO010000094.1:0-1619 GCA_035332125.1 Elusimicrobiota bacterium
GTACGGCTTTCGAAGCGACCGGGAGGCCCTGGACCTTCTGACGCCCTACGCCGGCACGCCGGTGATCCCCCTGACCCTGGTCCGTGAAACCCATTACCACGGCGACACGTGCCTGTGCGCCTTCGGTCCCCGGCGGGAATACCTGATGGCCTATTTGCCGGCGCTCTCCCCGGAAAGCGGGGACCGGTTGCGGGAACGATTCCGGGAGCGGCTGATCCCCCTGGGGCCCGAGGACGGGGAGGGGTTTTCGGCCAACAGTTTTCAGCTCGACGGGGACCGGCCCGTTCTGTTCATGCCCGAACGGTCCACGGCCGCTCTTCGGGCCGCCGTGCGGGAGCGGGGGGTGGACGTGGTCCCCGTGGACGTCTCCGAGTTTTTGGAAAAGGGCGGCGGGTCCGTCAAATGCATGGTGGCCGATTTGGGTCCCCTCCCCGCCGAGGCGCCGCCCGCCGTCCAAACTTTCCGTCGGGAACGGTTGTTTCGTCCCGCCGAACGGGCCCAATAAGCCAACCCCCAAAAAAGATAAAATAAGTCTTCTTCTCCCTCAACCCAGGAGTTTTCTTATGCGCGCCACCGTCGTCCCCGCCGTCAAAGGAAAATGGGAAGTCCGGGAGATCCCCCGGCCCGACATCGGTCCCAACCAAGTCTTGATCCAAATCAAAGCCAGCGGCCTCTGCTACACCGACGTCCACATCACCAACGGCGCCCTGCCGACGAAATTCCCCCGGGTGCTGGGCCACGAGCCGGTGGGGGAGATCGTCGCCGTCGGCTCCGCCGTGACGACGCGCCGGGTGGGGGACCGGGTGGGCGTGCCCTGGGTGCAATCGACCTGCGGCCGTTGCGAATGGTGTCTGCGGGGGAAGGGCCTTTTTTGCCCGGAACAGATCGGAACCGGGGTCGAGAGCCCCGGGAGCCACGCGGAGTTCATGCCGGCCTTCGCCCAGGCCACGGTGTTGATCCCCGACGGCGTGGCGTACGAGCAAGCCGCCCCGATTTTTTGCGCCGGCTACACCGTGTGGAGCGGCCTTCGGATCGCCGAGCCGAAACCCCACGAAAAAGTGGCCGTGGTCGGCGTCGGGGGACTCGGGCATTTGGCCGTCCAATACGCCAAAGCCGCCGGTTTTGAAACCCTGGCCGTTTCCCATTCCCCCGACAAAACGAAACTTATCAAAGACTTGGGAGCCGATGTCGTCGTGTCGGACGGGGAGGGTCTTTCCCGGGCCGGGGGCGCCGACGTGATTTTGGCCACGGGCAATTCCTGGAAGGCCGCCCAGGACGCCATGAAGGGACTTCGTCCGGACGGTCGTCTGGTCCTCATGGGCCTCTCCGACGAGACGTTTTCCCTCACGGCCGGCGCCCTGATGAATCGCCACCGGATCATCGGTTCCCTGCAGAACGACGTGGAATACCTTTACGAGGCGTTGGATTTCGTGGCCCGGGGGAAGGTGAAAGTCGTGACGGAAATTTATCCCCTGAAAGACATCGCCCGGGCCTACGACCGGGTGTCGCGGGGGGAAGTCCGCTTTCGGGCGGTCATCGTTCCCTGATCGATCCCCGTCGAATTGTTCTTGACGCGTAGGGACCGCCCGGATGTAAAGACCCTCCCGTATTCGCACGGG
>DAOQNO010000094.1:1719-6063 GCA_035332125.1 Elusimicrobiota bacterium
ACAAAGCCCGGTGCGAATGGTGGACGAGCCCGAAGGGGCGAGGCCATCCCTTGACGCGGAGGGACCGCCCGGATGAAAAGATCCTCCCGTATTCGCACGGGACAAAGCCCGGTGCGAATGGTGGACGAGCCCGAAGGGGCGAGGCCATCCCTTGACAAGCGTCCTTTCTTATCTAAAAATAGAGTCGATTTAACTCGTTGATCGCCCATTTTCCGGAGGAAACATGAACAAGTTTGAACTCATTCAGCGCGTGGCCAAGGACGCCGGCGTCACCCGCGCCCAGGCGATCAAATCCGTCAAATCCCTGGTGAGCGCCATCCGGGACACGATTCGTTCCGGCGACAAAATTTCCCTGACCGGCCTCGGCACTTTCAAAGTGAAAGCGCGCAAAGCCCGCCCGGGCCGGAACCCCAAGACCGGCGAGACCATCGCCATTCCCGCCGGGCGAAAAATTTCCTTCAAACCCAGCCTTTCCCTCAAGAAACTCGTCAAAGGTTAAGCGGCCCGCCGGCATGAATCAAAAAGTCGCGGTGCGCGGCTTGGCCCATTTGTCGGCGTGGTTGTTCGCCGGTTGGGGCGCCCTGATGGTGTTGAAAGGCTTGTGGGACTGCTTCGGGGGCGAACCCGAGGCCAATCATTTTTCCCCGGCCCCCTGGCAATTCGTCACCCGGGAGCAGTGGTTCCGCTACGCGGGGTTCGAGTTGTGTTACGGATTGGCGTGCCTGGGAATGGCCGCCGCCCTGCGCGTGTACGGCCGCCGCTTGCCGGTGTTCGTCGAACGTCCCCTTCAACGAGAGGAATCCCATGGTTGAGTGCGCCAAAAAACTTCAACAGCTGCCCCCCTACATTTTCACCCGGATCAAGGCCCTGGCCGCCGAGGCCCACGCGCGCCGGCTGGACGTGATCGACCTGGGCATGGGCAACCCCGATCTGCCGACGCCGGCCCACGTGGTGGACCGCCTGGTGGACACGGTCAAAAATCACCCCCGCACCCACCGCTACCCCCAGGCGAAAGGCATGCCCAAATTCCGGCGGTCGGTCGTCCGCTACATGGACCGCCGCTTTGGCGTCAAGCTCGATCCGGAACAAAACGTTTTGGCCCTGGTGGGTTCCAAGGAAGGCATCGCGCACCTGTGCGCCGCCTATTTGGACCCGGGGGATTACGCCCTGGTCCCCGTGCCCAGCTACCCCGTCCATTCCAACGGCGTCATTTTGGCCGGCGGACGGATTCACTACATGAATCTCACGCCGGAAAACGGCTATCTGCCGGATTACGGGAAAATCCCCGCGTCGGTCTTAAAGCGCACGAAGATCATGTTCCTCTGCTACCCCAACAACCCCACGGCGGCGGTGGTGGAGGACCCGAACTTTTTCAAGGAAACCGTGCGCTTCGCCAAAAAACACGACATCCTGGTGGCCTACGACAACCCCTACTGCGAGATCACGTTCGACGGTTACCGTGCGCCCAGTTTTCTTGAAACGCCGGGGGCCCGCGACGTGGCGCTGGAATTTCACAGTTTCTCCAAAACCTACAACATGGCCGGCTGGCGCATCGGCTGGGTGTGCGGGGAAAAGGAACTGCTCGCTCCGCTCGAAAAATTCAAAGCCTTTGTGGACTACGGCGTTCCGAGCTTCCTGCAGTTGGCGGGGGTCGCCGCCCTGGACGGGCCCCAGGACTGCGTGGCCCAGATGGTGGAAACCTACCGTCGGCGCCGGGACTATTTCGTCGGGGAACTGAACAAGATCGGCTGGGCCGTGCCCCTGCCCAAGGCGACCATGTACGTCTGGGCGCCCCTGCCCGAATCCTGGAAGGCCCGGGGTTCCCTGGCCTTTGCCGAGGAGCTCGTCAAGGAGACCGGCATCGTGGTGACTCCCGGGGTCGGGTTCGGCCCGGAGGCGGAGGGCTACGTCCGCATGTCCCTGGTCACCCACGACGATCGTTTTTACGACGCGGCCCTCCGCATCCGCAAATTTCTTCGACGGGGGGAAAAAGCCGTCCGTCCCGCCCGGGAAGGCAAAGCCCGGCCTTGAGAAAAAGCCTCGTCACCATCGGCCTCGTGGGCCAGGGCGTGGTCGGCTCGGGCCTGCTGAAGGTTTTTGAGGAAAATCTGCCCGTCCTGGAGGCCAAGGTGGGCACGCGCCTCCGCGTGGGGTGGGTGGCCAGCCGTCGACGGCGCACGTTGCCCGTGATCGGGGGCGTCCGCCCCCGGTTCACCAAGGATTGGCGGGACGTGGTGTCGGACCCCGCCGTGGACATCGTGGTGGAGCTCATCGGCGGGTTGGAGCCGGCCCGAACCTTGATCCTGGCGTCGCTCAAGGCGGGCAAGCAGGTCGCCACGGCCAACAAGGCCGTGCTCGCCGGCCACTGGCCGGAAATTTTCACCACGGCCCAGTCGGCCCGGGGCCTCGTGTACTTTGAAGCCGCGGTGGGCGGGGGCATTCCCGTCATTCAAGGCCTGAACGAGGGCCTGGCGGCCAACCGGATTTCCCGAATTTTCGGCATCCTGAACGGCACGACGAACTACATATTGACCCGGATGAACGAGGAAGGGCTCCGGTTCAACGCGGCTTTGAAGGCGGCCCAGGCCGCGGGTTTCGCCGAAGCGGACCCCTCCTTCGACATCGAAGGCGTGGACGCGGCCCAGAAATTGGCCATCCTGGCCTCCCTGGCCACGGGCGGGTGGGTCAAAACCGACGACGTGTCCCGGGAGGGGTTGGCGGGGTTGGAACTCTGGGATTTGAATTTTGCCCGGCGGCGCCTGGGCCTGGTCGGCAAGTTTTTGGCCCTGGCCGACATCGACGGCGACAAAGTGCTGGCCCGGGTCCACACGACCCTCATTCCCGAAAACCACCCTTTCGCGACGGTGCGCCACGAATACAACGCCTTCGTCATCCACGGCGACGCCGTGGGCGACGTGATGTTTTACGGCAAAGGGGCGGGCGCCATGCCGACGGCCAGTGCCGTGGTGTCGGACGTCATGTATCTGGCGCGCCAGGTGGCGGGCGGCATGGCCGGCCGCATGCCCTACACCACCTACGACGCCGGCCGTAAATTGAAAATCATGGATTTGGAAGACCACCAAATGCGCCGCTACCTTCGTTTCAGCGCCGCGGACCGTCCGGGCGTTCTGGCCGCCGTCACCCAGATTTTGAGCAAACACGAAATCTCCATCGCCTCCGTCCACCAGGAGGACGGGCCCGTGGCTCTGGCCGACGTGGTGCGCAAATCCGTTCCCATCGTCATCGTCACCCACGAGGCGCCCGAGGGCGCCGTCCAGGCGGCCCTGAAGGAAACCCGCCGGGTCCGGGGATTGGCCCGGCGTCCCGTCCATCTCCGAATCGACCCCCTTCGCTGACATGCCGCGCCAAGGACTCATCGACAAATACCGGGCGCACCTGCCCGTATCGGCCCAAACCCCGGTCGTTTCCCTGATGGAGGGGGAAACGCCCCTCATCCCCGCCGTCCGGATTGCCGAGTGGGCGGGCGCGCCGAAGCTTAAAATTTTCCTGAAACACGAGGGGCTGAACCCCACCGGCTCCTTCAAAGACCGGGGGATGACCCTGGCGATTTCCAAGGCGGTGGAAGAGGGTTCCAAAGCCGTCATCACGGCCTCCACGGGGAACACCTCGGCCGCGGCCGCCGCCTACGCGGCCCGGGCGGGCCTCCGCTGCGTGGTGTTGATCCCCGACGGGAACATCGCCCTGGGCAAGCTGTCCCAGGCGTTGGTTCACGGCGCCGAGGTCTTCGCGGTGAAGGGCAATTTTGACGACGCCCTGACCCTGGTCCGCCAGGTGGCCCAGACCCTGCCCCTCACCATCGTCAACTCCATCAACCCCTATCGGTTGGAGGGCCAGAAAACCGGGGCGTTTGAAGTGATCGAGCAACTGGGCGAGGCGCCGGATTTCCACTTCATTCCCGTGGGCAACGCCGGCAACATCACGGCCTATTGGCGCGGCTACCGGGAAAGCCGCGCGGCGGGACGGAGCGCGAAGCTCCCCCGCATGATGGGGTGGCAGGCCGCGGGGTCCGCCCCCATCGTGTTGGGCGCCCCCGTCAAAGACCCCCAGACCATCGCCACGGCCATTCGAATCGGCAATCCCGCGTCTTGGAAGGGCGCCCTGGCGGCCCGGGAGGAATCCGGCGGATTCATCGGCGCCGTCACCGACGAGGAAATTTTGGAGGCCTACCGCGCCCTGGCGGGCGAAGGCGTTTATTGCGAGCCGGCCAGCGCGGCGTCCGTGGCCGGCGTCAAAAAATTCGCCCGGGAAAACCCGGAATTCGCCCGGGCCGCGGGGACCGTCGTCTGCGTGCTGACCGGCCACGGCTTGAAGGACCCCGACCGG
>DAOQNO010000095.1:0-6016 GCA_035332125.1 Elusimicrobiota bacterium
CCTTCCTTCGGGCCCCCAAGAACAAAGGCGGCGAGCCGGAAGTGAAAACCATCGTGAAAGAAACCCTGGGCCTGAAAGGGACGACGGTTCGTTTTTATTTTTCCGCCGGCGAGGGCATCGCCGTCGGCGACCGGTTGGACATCACCACGCGGGCCCGGTCCGCCATTAGCCGGGGATGGATTTCCGGCGAACACGGGGCCACCTACAAAAAGGTGAATAAAGGCCCGAAGTGATCGGGGGCGCCGCCTTCGCCCCCTTCCCATGAAAAAACGTCAATTTCGAAAAGCAGCCTTTGTCGGGTGGTCGCTCGTGGCGGTCCTGGGCGTGGGCCCGGTCGCGGCGGGCCCTGCGTCAGCCCAAGGGGGGAAGAGCACCGTGAACCAAGAAACCGGATATGCCGCTCGATATGCGAACGCGGGAAGGAATTCCTTTCTAAACGTTGCCACGAAGGCGAAGGGGCGTGTTGCGTGGCGGCAGCCCTGCGACGCGGGCACGCAACCGCTCGGCGTCACGGTCTTGCCCTGGGGGGACCGGGTGGTCGCCGTGACGGTGACGGAGATTCACGCCTTCGGGCGGGACGGGAAACCCCTTTGGTCCCTGCCCAAACGGTTTTATTCGCCGGCGGTCCTGGCGGAGGGGTTGTTGTGGTATCAACACGTCAGCCACTTCCTTAATTCCGTCGATGCGGAAGGAAGCGTGGTCAATAAAGAAGAAAGTTTCCCGGGGGCCTTGGGGGAAACCGAGCAGGTGGAGCTTTTGTACCCCCGAAAAGATCATTTTATTTCGTCGGATTACGATTTGAACCAGAGAGACCACGACGAAATGACCGGGGTCAATATGTCCTCCGCCCCGGAATTGGAAATTCGAAAGAATGTATTCGGGTCCGCCTATTCCGATTTTCAAAAAAGGTTTGAACGCACGTCCGAGGCCCCGCCCCTGCTCGATCCCCAAACATCCGTGGTGTCGGTGGTTTCCCGGGGGGAAATCATTCAAGTGGATATGAACGAGAAAAAACCGGAACTTCGATTCCCGGTCCCCCTGGAAGAACTCGTGGAGTGGAGCCTTTTGGAAAACGGTCATTACGCCCTGGTCGGGTATGACAAAGAAGCGAAGACGGTGGCGGAGGTCGGCCCGGGCGGGGACGTCCTATGGCGCTACCACGACACGGCGGGAAAAGACAAGTGGCTGGCCCACCCGCCGATTTCCGGCCCGGGCGGCCTGGTGTATGTCCTGACGGACCAGCGCGTGGTGGCGATCAAAAAGGGGGCGACGGTGTGGGCCTTCAATTTTGGCGGGACCGTTCAGGCGGGGTTTGCCTGCGCCCTGTCCGACGGGTCGGTGCTGGCGACCCACGACGACACTCTTCAACACTTGGATGGGAACGGCAAAGCGCTATTTACCCTGAAACTCGACAAACCCATCGTGAGCCCGCCGGCCGTTGATCAAGGCGGGTCGATTTATGTGGCCACCGACGCCGAACTGCTAAGGATCGATTGACCCGAGCTTTTAAAGGTTAATTGGCGCTCTGGGGCAGGGCCCGCAAGGCGGCGAGGGTGGGCAGGCCTTTCCATTCCATCAACGCTTTTTCCACCGAAGCTCCGTTTTTCTCCAGCCATTCGCCGGCGGCGGGTCCGACTTTGGCGCCGTAGATCCGGTGGGAGACGACCACGGCCGCCCCTTTCCCGTCGTGAATGAAAAGGCGGGCGAAGACCAGCTCGAGATAATTCGGGTCGCCCAGGGCGGCGGCGATGAAATGCTCGGCGGGCGCGGTTTCGGTTCGGGGTTTGGAATTGACTTTGATGATCTTTCCCGCGTTCTGGTAATTGGCGTACACCTGGTTGGCAACCCCGGCAAGGTCCTCCCCGTTGTTCACCCGATCGTAATCGAGGATGGTCACCATCTCCGTCCACTTCGACAGGTCCTCCTGTCCGGCGGGGGTGAATTCGTTTTGACCGGACTTGGACCATCGGTGTTCGTAGGTGGTTCCGTTGAATTGGATCATCGTTCGTTTCTCCTTGGCGGGAGCGGGATGGGAAAAAACAAATACCGTTGCGGCGGTCAAGATGCACGCGCCGAAAACTTTCCTTCGTCTTAGGATGGACATGGGAAAATTTGAGGAGGCGGTCATTCCGCCCTTACCCCAGGGACAAAATAAACACCGCGGCCAATTTTTTGTTTTTCCAACCGAAGAGCGCGAAGCGGCCGCGCATCTCGGGCGCCTGAAACAACGCGCCGTGGCTGAGGACGTACCAGTTTTTTTTAAATTCGTCCTTGTAGAAAAGGCGCGCGAGCGTTTCTTTCCAGCCGGTTCCCTTCACCCATTTCAGGGCTTTTTTGTCGTTGGTGGCGGCGCGAAGGTCCGGCGCGACCATGTCTTCGTTGGCAAAATATTCCGCGGCGTAGACGCCCACGTCGGAGTGGGCGGGGACGATGCCGGCGCTCCAGCGAAGTTTGTCAAAGTCCCGGGGCCGATATTTTTCAAGGAACGCCAAGGCGGCGCCTTGATGTTGGGGAATGCCGCCGTTGGGGTCCCAATGGTGCTTGCGCGGCAGGTAATGGACGGCCCAGGGGCCCGCCTCGGCGGGGCGGGTGGCTCTTTTAAGCTTATCGCCTTTTTCGATCGTGCAGGCGACGACGACGCGGCCGGACACGGGAAAAGACCCGATTTTCTTGAAAGCGCCTTTGCGGATTAATTGGTCGATGAAGGGACCCAGGGGTTCGGGCCATTGAAGGTTCGCGACGGGGCGACCCTCTTCGTCCAGGGTTCGAAACGCCTCCCGCAGGGACCCGTGGGCGGGGGCGGGCTTCCATTGAAAAATCCCGGCGGCGTTTTTAACGGATTTGTATTTTTTGCCGTCGTTCCCAACCAGGATTTCACCCCGGAAAGCGTCGGCGTGATAGGGGGGGGAAGGCCGCTGGCGGTATTTTTTGGATGTTTGGCGGTTCTTGTCGGTCATGACCGGGCTCCTTGGTTGGGCGACGCCGCGGCCGTCGAACAAAGACCGCTCGATAGTATTGTCCGGCCAAGGGGTTTATTCAAGGCGTTTCTCGGAGGGGGGATTTGTCGGCAAGGATTGAAACGCCGTCGGGCGGGTCAACCGGGAAATCGCGCCCCTTCCACCCGGGCGAGGCTTTCTTCCTTGTGCAGGCGTTCGTCCAGGGCGATTTGGCGGAAGAGGTCGGCGGTCAGGGCGAAGGGGCCGTAGTCGTTTTGGAAATCGCTTTCGTGGCGTTCAACTTCCAGCTCCGGGTGCTCGCGGACGAATTCCATGTATTCGTGCTCCGCGTGGTCCTCGAAATCGGCGTTCAACGAATAGCTCCAGGCCGGTTTGATCACGTAGAGGAGCCAGCTGATGTGGTAATAGACGAAGGCCAAAATTTGCGGCACCACCCGGGCCAGAAAAAAGTTCTCCCGGATTTTCCGCTTTTGAACCATTTCCTCCAATATCAACAGGTGCCACTGTTCGTTGTCCTGTTGGTGGCGGCTTTCCCGAATGAATTCAAAGACCCGCCGGGCGAAGTAGGGTTTGGAGTAGGTGTGGGTCATGGCGATGTAGGCCACGTGTTCCCAGGCTTGGTAGGGGACCCGGGCGATGACTTCCAACACCTTGAACTTGCTCAAGGTGCGTTTGCGGCCGTAGACCAGGTCCATGGTCAAAAACAACAGACGCGCCAGCGCGCCGTAGGGGCGCCGGGGAGTGGAAAGGGTTTTGGCTTGTTCGGCCGCGAGGCCCGGGGGCGGTTCGTTCACGGCCCCATTTTACCATTTGACCGCCGCCGGGCCCGAAATCCAAGGTGCCCGGGCCCGGGAATATGGATTAAGCCGGGGCGCGTTGCCTCCCGGGTCCGGAAGACATAAACTGGGTGGACCTTATAAGAACTTCGGGCGGTAACAGGCCGACCTAGGCGGTTCCGCCCGGGAAGGCTTCCGGCAAAAGTTCTGGGGCGCCGACCAGCGACCCCCCCCGCCGTTGAAAAGCGGACGGCGAAATGTTATTCTAAGCGCCCGTCTTCACCGGAATTCCCTGCGGCTTCAACCTTTTTTAACGGCGCGGGTTCCCGCGCCGTTTTGTTGTTGGGGCCGGCGAAGTCGGTCGGTAAACGCTGGGATAGCTCAGTTGGTAGAGCACACCCTTGGTAAGGGTGAGGTCGTCGGTTCAATCCCGATTCCCAGCTGATTTTTTTAATCGTTCAACAAACGCACACAAGGAGATCGCACACCATGGCAAAACCCAAATTTGAGCGCACGAAACCGCACGTGAACGTGGGGACGATCGGCCACGTGGACCACGGGAAAACGACGTTGACGGCGTCGATCCTGCAGGTGTTGTCGAAGCAGGGGAAAGCGCAGATCAAGTCGTACCAGGACATTGCGAAGGGCGGGACGGTGCGTGACGATTCGAAGATCGTGACGATCGCGGTGTCGCACGTGGAATACGAGTCGGAGAAGCGGCACTACGCGCACATCGACTGCCCGGGCCACGCGGACTACATCAAGAACATGATCACGGGCGCGGCGCAGATGGACGGGGCGATTTTGGTGGTGTCGGCGGCGGACGGGCCGATGCCGCAGACGCGGGAACACGTGCTGTTGGCGCGGCAGGTGAACGTGCCGAACCTGGTGGTGTTCCTGAACAAAGTGGATTTGGTGGACGACCCGGAGCTGTTGGACCTGGTGGAGATCGAAGTGCGGGACTTGTTGAAGAAATACGAGTTCCCCGGGGACAAGGTGCCGGTGATCCGCGGAAGCAGCATGAAGGCGATGCAGGGGGACCAGAGCGAGATCGGCGAGAAGTCGATCATGAAGCTGATGGAAGCCCTGGACAGCGCGATTCCGGACCCGAAGCGGGAACTGGACAAGCCGTGTTTGATGTCGGTGGAAGACGTGTTCACGATCACGGGACGCGGGACGGTGGCGACGGGGCGGATCGAGCGGGGTCGCATGAAGGTGGGCGACAACGTGGAGATCGTGGGGATCCAGGACACGAAGAAGTCGGTCGTGACGGGGATCGAAATGTTCCGGAAGGTGATGGACGAGGCGCAGGCCGGGGACAACGTGGGCGTGCTGCTGCGTGGGATCGAAAAGGACCAGATCGAGCGCGGGCAGGTGATTTGCGCGCCGGGGTCGATCCAACCGCACAAGAAGTTCAAGGGGCAGGTGTATATTTTGACGAAGGAAGAAGGCGGGCGTCACACGCCGTTCTTCAACGGATACCGGCCGCAGTTCTACGTGCGGACGACGGACGTGACGGGAAACTTAAAGTTGAAGCCGGGGGTGGAGATGGTGATGCCCGGGGACAACGTGGAAGTGGAGGTGGAGTTGATCGTTCCCGTGGCGTTGGAGACGGGCGTGCGGTTCGCGATCCGGGAAGGCGGCCACACGGTGGGCGCCGGCGTCGTCACGGAAATCTTGGCGTAAGTTTTTTAAAATCGAAGAGAGGGCAAGAAAATGGCTGCTGATCGTTTCGTGTTCATGTTGGCTTGTTCGCAATGCGACAACCGCAATTACCATTATGTGCGGGGTCGTCGGCGGGAGAAAAAGCTCGAGCTGAAAAAGTTTTGTTCCACCTGCGGGAAGCACACCCCGCACAAAGAAACGAAATAGGGAACGACTCACTACCCTCATCCGGCCCTTCGGGCCACCTTCCCCCAAGAGGGGAAGGAAAACAGAGATTTTCCCTCTCCTCTTGGGAGAGGGCAGGGTGAGGGGTCTGAGCTGATCCGTCACACTGCCTTTCGCCGGGATGACGGATGGGTGGGGTGTGACGTTTCAAAAGAAGAGCTTGACCTCTTAAAATCTCCGGAAGGCCCGATTGTCCTCCTCCGTCAAAGACCGGGATCGCCCATCGCCCCCAACGTGGCGCCGGGGAACCCCCACCTGGGGGTCTTTTTCCCAACCACACCGCTCCATTTTCTCTTGTTGTCGGACCTGGGGTTCCCTGTCGTGGCCACGAGCGGAAACAGGACCGACGAACCCATTTGCATTGACGAGCGGGAAGCCCTCCGACGGTTAAAC
>DAOQNO010000096.1:0-5989 GCA_035332125.1 Elusimicrobiota bacterium
CCATGTCCCCCAGGGTGAAGTGGGGGTCCACGTCCACCACCTTTAGCTGAAGGGAGGCCCGGGGCCAATAAAAATCCACCGTGCACAGGACTTTGACCGACAACCCGTCCTGGAGCTTCAAGTCCCCCGACACCTCGGCCAATTTCCGACGCAGGGTGTTTTGGGCGTCGCCCCAGAGCACGGCCTTGATGCTGGCGCGCACCGTGTCGGCCCCGGGTTCCTTCTCAATCAGCTCGAAATAGACCTGGCCCCAGCGCCGTTGGCCGGCCTTGGCCGCGTCCCGGTCGTAGCCCTGGAGTTCGCCTTTGACCCAGAAGGCCTCGGGAAAACGGTCTTCCAGGGTTTTGGCGATGGATTGGTTGACCTGGCTGACGGAGAGCCCGTCGTCGGTCGTTTCGTTTATCGAGGAAGCCGCGCGAGGGTGAGGAGCCACCGGCATTCCTTTTCAAACTGGCCCCGGTCGGTATAGCCCGCCGTCGCGAGGGTTTTGTTTTCCATCACCCAACGGCCGCCGCGGTTGAGCGGCACATCGGGCCGCCGGTCCAGGATCATTTTGACGAATCGTTTCAAATTCTCCAACCCGTTCCAGGTTTTGGATTCCCCCAAGCCGGAAAACCCAAAATGTCCCGCGTCAACGCGGAACCGCTCGGTGGCGGTGAAAAAATCGGCCAGGACGGTCAGGTCCCCGGTGGTCACGGTTTTCTTGATCTCTTTGGATTTTCCCATGGGGAGGGGAATGCCGGTGGTCATCATCAAGGTGATTTTGGCCGCGCGCTCCCCCGCCGAGGGACCTTCCTTGACCGTCACGGTGGAGATTGATTCCTCCCGCAGGGGCAAAAGGGCGATCAATTGGAGGTCCGCCAGGGGAATTCGTTTTTCCCGGGCGGGAACCCCCAGGGTGAGGCGCAGGACGTCGTTTTCGGGCCCGCCCCCGTTGGCCGATTGGGCCGGGGGCGAAACGGCCAGATCCGACTCGGGAACGACCCGGGCGGGGGCGCCGGCCGCCTGGGCGGCGGCCGCCAGACGCTGGGCGTCCTCGGCGGACAATTTCTCCCCGAGGAAGCCCCAGGCGTCCCGGGCTTTGTGTTGGGCGTCGATGACGGGGACCTTGAGAAAGTCCCCCAGAATTTTGGACACCAGCGGAAACTCCGCCCCCCGGGGATCCCGCAGGAGAACGGAAAAGAGGCTCACGCCCGTCCCGGGATTACGACCGTCGACGCGCCCCGCCGCCCCGTCGATTGGGTTTGGGCGAGTCGTCGATGTTCTTCTTGAGCTTCAGAACGGTTTCCTCGGCGGTGCGGATCAAACGCCCGTCCCAATCGCCCTTCGTGAGTTTCTCCAGGGCGGGCACCGCGCGTTCGTCGCCCACCTGGCCCAGGGCCCGGACGGCGGACATCTGGACAAGCAGGTAGGGATCGTCGAGCAACGCCGTCAGCCGCCGCAAAACGTCTTCCCGCCCCCCGCCCAGTTGGGCCAGGCATCGGATGGCCGTCATCCGGCGGGTGTGCGGCACGCCGTAGGCGGTGTGCCGGATCAACACGTCCACGGCCTTCGGGGACCGGAGGAGGGTCAGGGCCTCCAGGGCGCCGGAACGGAGAACGTCGTTCCAGGAGTCCCGTCCCAGGGCTTCGTCGATGAGCCGTTCCACCGTGGCGTCGCCCTGTTTGGCCAGGGATTTGAGGGCCTGCGTCTCGGCGAAATAGCTTTTCTCCTGGGCCAGGGTTTCCCAGAGCCGCTCGCGCACGGCGGCCTCCCGGAATTCGCCCAACGCCGCGTTGATGGGACGGCGGGCCTTGGGATTTTCCTCGGCGGCGTGGGCCCGCAACAGGAATTGAAGGGCGGCCGGCGTGCGGATCTGGCCCAGGGCCTGGGCGATGTCGGCTTTAACGCCCCAGAAGGTTTCCCGTAGAAGGGCCTTCCCCAGGGCGTCGACGGCGGCGGGACCACCGAGCTTGCCCAGGGCTTTCGCCGCGTCGGACCGCCCCAGCACGTGGGGATCCATCGTCAATTGCCGCAACCAGGCGGCCTCGGACTTGGGGAAATCCACTTTCTTTAAAATCCAGTGGTCCGGGTCGAAGAGGGTCAGTTCCGGCTCCCCGGACAATTTGAAGCGGAACAGGTGGGTTTTCTTTTCCACCGTTTCCTTGAACCGCTTTTCCTTGCCCTTGACCCAGAAGGCGAATTCGATGGGCAGGGCAAAGAGGCCGGTTTCGCCGTTGGTGTTCTGGGCCTGGACCACGCGGACGACGGCTTCCCGGGTTTTCGGGTCCCACCAGGACCGCACCTTGTATTCCGGGTGGCCGCCGCCGTAAACCCACTGGTCGAAGAACCGCGAAAGGTTCCGTCCCGTGGATTTTTCAATGGCGTCCAACAAATCCCGGGTCTCGACGACCGTTTCCCGGTTGTCCGCCACGTAGGTGTGGATGGATTTCCAGAAATCCCGGTCCCCCAACAGGTAGCGGATCATGTGAAGGACCCGCGAACCCTTCTCGTACAAATGCCGGTCGAACAGGTCCGACGGCTGCTTGTACACCTTCGTCACGATGGGGCGGCGGTAATGCTCGGCGTCCTCGTCGAAATAGATCTCTCCGTTTTGTCGGATTTCCTGGGCGAACTCCTCGGCGCCTTTGTCGAACTCCGTGAAGAGCGCCTCGAAGTACGTGGCGAAGCTCTCGTTCAGCCAAGCGTGGGCCCAATCCCGGCAGGTGAGGAGATCGCCGAACCACTGGTGGGCCAGTTCGTGGGCCACGAGCGGGTCGCTGGAAAAATCCAAATGGGCCCGCTCGTCGTGGAGGGTCAGGGCCGTCTGGGTGGTGGCGCTGGTGTTTTCCATGCCGCCGTAGATGAAGTCCAGGGCGGCCACCTGGGCGTATTTGGGGTAGGCGTAGGGCACGCCGATTTTGGAGGAAAAGAACTCCATCATTTTGGGCGTCTTGCCGAAGGCCCGTCGGGCGTCGTCCTCGCGGCCGGGGGTCACGTAATAATTCACGGGCACCCGGCGCCACCGATCTTTGATCTCGGCGAATTGGCCCACGGCCAGGGTCACCAGGTAGGTCGCGTGCGGAATGTCCTGTTTCCAGTGGAACAACGTTTGGGTGCCCCGGGCCTGTTTTTTAACCAATCGACCGTTGGACACCGCCGTGAAGCCCCGGGGAACCCGCACCAGCATTTCCGTCGTCACCCGGTCCTGGGGGGAATCGTGGCAGGGGAACCAGTAGCGGGCGTATTCGTCCTCCCCCTGGGTCCAAACTTGAACGGGTTTCCGGGGATAGCCCCGGTCCGGACCGATGAAATAAAGGCCCAACTTCGGCTTGGTCACGCGGTAGGCGATGTCCACGGTGACGACGGCGCCCGCCGCGAAGGGCTTGGGAAAGCGGACCGTCAATTTTTTATCGTCGTATTCGTGGGCGAGCGCCCGACCGCCGGAACGAACCGATTCGATTTTGAAGTGCACCGCGTCAAAAACCATGCGGTCCGCGCCCCCCGCCAGGGCCCGCAGTTTCGTGGAGGCCGTGCCCCGAAGTGTTTTCTTGGCGATGTCGAGAGAAAGGTCCAAGCGAATGTGTTCGGTGTCGAAGGTGCGGTCCGGCGCGTAATGGGACTCGGACCCTTTGAGCGTGAACCGGGCGTCGGCCGCTTCGGACCGTCGGCAAATCAGGCGTTCTTCGATCATGGAGTCTCTCCTTGTTTCGGCGCGGCCCCGCCCACGGCGGGGTCCGGCGCGATCGTCAAATCCGGGTTCAGAAGGGCGTTGAACACCAGGTCGCCCACCCGCACCACTTCCAGGCGCTTGCCCTCGGCGGAATACCGCGTCCACCGGGTTGGCAGGAAGAACTGATTTTGAAACATTTCTTCGCCCTCGAACAGCCAGGTCCCGGGGGCCGCGCGAGCGTCCATCCCGCGCAGAAAAGCGGGCGCCGTGTCGACGTAAATCGTCCAGGCCTCGGCGGCCCCCCCGGCGGGTCCCAGGGCCAGGCGGCGTTGCAGCCGGTTTTGCAAAAAGCCCATACCCAGGTAACGGGCCGGAAGGCGGAATTGTTCGAGTTGGTAGGGGGCCAGAAGAAGGAAAAAGCGTTCCCGGGCGGAACGAAAGTCCGGATCCCCGGCCGGGTCGCCCAAGTCAAAGGGCGCCGAGGCGGTCCACACCCGGGCCGCCGCCCCCGGAATTTTCTCGGCCACCCGCCAGCCCTCGGGCGTGCGCCGGGCGGCGAAATCCACCGCGATGTTCACGATGCCCGACGTGGAGGGGCGCACGAGGAAGAAGCGCCCCTGGAGGGTTTCGATCCGGTCGAATTTGGGCGTTCCCCCGGCCGTTTCCAGGGCTTTCGCCAGAAAATCCGGTTCGCCTTTTTCCTTCGCCCCGGCGGCGATTCCGGCAAATAAGACCAGGCCGAAGGCGCCGGCGCGTTGAACGGTCGATGAACGTCTCATTTATTGACGGAGTATACCAATTTGCCTTCGTCGCTTCGGGAGGGTTTTTCCCTAGGGCCCGGAAACCCCGGGGGCCGGCCCCTCCGGGCGGTGGAGGCGCGTCCGGGATACGCCAATCCCGGGTATAATGTGTCCCGAACCCCATGAATTTCCCCCTTCGAAAATACGCCGCGCCCCTGGCGGCCCTTTTCCTCCTCGGTGCCGCGACGGCCCGTGGCGAAGTGCGCCCCGGCGAATTTTCGGCGGGCCTGCTTTCCTCCGGCGTGGCCTTTCAAGGAATGGCCCTTTCCCGACTCTCTTTGGGGGTCCACTATCAAAAACAGCGCGGCGTGGGGGTTTACGGTCTGCGCCAACGATGGTACGCGAACCCGAAAGCTCCGACGATAAATGTTTTCGCGGGCCTGGAGGAAAACCGAGTCACCTTCGACATCGACGGGGTCCGGGGGCGGGGATGGACGGTGGGGGCCTACGTGGGTCTGGATTATTTCGTCGCGAGACGCTGGTCCCTGGAAATGGACGCGGGCCCGGCCTTCATCGATTTAAGGGACGGCGACAACGCGGTCACCAACGAAGGCCTGGATTTTGTCGTTAACCTGGGGCTCAACTGGCATTGGGGCGGTCGATGAAAAAAATCCTCGGGATCCTGGGACTCGCGGCCTTTCTGACCGGGGCGGGGGCCGGGGCCCTGCAATTCGGCGCCGCCGGGGCCGTTCGAAAACGCGCCGAGCTCGTCGCCCGAGAGCGCAACGAACAATTAATGGACCCCTGGAACGCGCCCTTGGGGGCCCCGGTGGAGGGCGCCACGCTGTACGACGGTTGGCACGACCTTCGGGAAGTCCCCGGGCCCGTCAACGTGGACGGCGGGTGGACCGACTCCGTCATGGTCACCCGCAACGGCCGTCGACTTTACTACGGCTACACCCGCTACGATTTTTGGGAATTCTTTTTCTCGATTACGACGCCCACCGCGGCGGGGATTCAATGGATTCCGTCGGGTCCCCAACGCCCCGGGATGACCGGCGACGCCTTTAAGATTTTTCAGGCGGACCTGGGACCCCGGGGATGGATGGAATCCTTCCACCCCGTTAACGGCGATCCCGTCCTCGCGGAAGCCTCGGCCGCCGTCAATCTCGCCGAAGATCTGATTGTCTTTAACCGGTTTCCGACCGGTCTACCCCGGGAACTCTTTTATTCCAGCCGAACGGCCGTCGGCTGGTCGACGCCGATGGCCGTCCCGGGCGTTGCCTCGGCCTGCGACGACGACAACGGCTTTGTGGTGGGCGACCTTCTTCACGGCGCCACGTTTTACTTCGAATCCCGACGCGTCGACCCCGCCGCGGGCTCCTGCGGTTCCCTCCATCGAATCTGCCGCACGTATTTCCCCCCCGCCGGCCCCAACACCCCCGTTGAATTTCTTCCGGGGCTGGGAACCGCGGACGACGACACGCAGATTTCCGTTTCGCCGGACCAAAAGGAAATTTATTGGACCAGCGTTCGCGGCGGAAAATACGGCATCTTCACGGCCGATTTGCAGGCCAACGGCTCCTACGGAAACATC
>DAOQNO010000097.1:0-5973 GCA_035332125.1 Elusimicrobiota bacterium
CCGGCCCGGTCGGAAAATGGGCCACCTGACGGCCCTGGCCCGCACGCCGGTGGAGGCCCGGGACCTGGTTCTTAAGGCCCGACGGGCCCTCGCCCCCGCCCCTTGACTTTTCGGGGCGCGGTGGTATACTTATTCAAGTAAGTTGAGTATGACTGATGTCGCACTGCGAAACACACGCTGAAGGGACCGCACGGGATTCATTCCCGCGCGGTTTTTTTTGTAGTAGCCCACGGCGAACGGGTCCGGCTCTAATTTAGACTTACGTAAGGGCGGTGAGCAACACAATGAAAGGCACAGTGAAATGGTTCAACGCTTCCAAGGGTTATGGCTTCATCACGCCGGAGAGCGGAGAGGACGTTTTCGTCCACTTCTCCGCCATCCAGTCGGAGGGCTATAAGACGCTGGAAGAGGGACAGGCTGTCGAGTTCGAGGTGACGAAAGGCCCCAAAGGTCTTCAGGCCTCCAACGTTCGCACGGCGTAACCCGACCCGTTCGATAGAACCCCCCGTTCCGCGATCAGCGCGGGACGGGGGGTTCAATTTTTGTCCCGCTGCTTCAATATTCGGTTTCCCGCTTTTAAATTAAAGCCTCGCTAAAATTCGAAATTAAAAAACCGGGTGTCCCCCGTTGAGATATTACTTTCCCGGCTTTATACTCAAGGGCCATGATTTCAATAAATAATCCGCGGGCCTTTACCTTGATCGAATTGATGCTGGTGGTGGCCATCATCGGCCTTCTCGCCGCCATCGCCATCCCCAAATTCGCCAATCTGGTGACGAAATCGAAGGAGGCGGGGGTAAAGGGCAAATTGGGGGCCTTGCGAAGCGCGGTGAATCTCTATTACGTGAACAACGAGGGGAATTTTCCAAGTTGCCTCGGAGTCGCGGCCGGCACCTTCTGCCTGCCGTTGGTTCTGGTCCCAAATTACATCGACAAAATTCCCCCCATCGCCCTCCCCCTTCCGGACCATCCGGAAAATTCCGGGGTGCGCTTCATTCAACCGACGGGCCCGGGATACGGGATGATTCCCGAATGGCGCGCGTATTTGGGCCCCGGGGGCGAAGGCGGGTGGTACTATCAAATGATTCCCTGGTTCGGTTCCTTCGACAAGGAACGGGTCCAGGTCAATTGCACCCACACCGACAGCAACGGCACGCCCTGGAGCGTATGGTGAGAAGGGGTCGGGGCTTTACGTTGATCGAATTGATGCTGGTCGTGGCCATCATCGCCCTCCTCGCCGCGATTGCCATTCCAAAATTTGCCGATTTAGTGGTCAAAGCGAAGGAGGCGGCGGTTCGGGGAAAACTGGGGACCGTGCGAAGCTTGATCAGCATTTATTACGCCGACAACGAGGGCCGCTATCCTTGGCTCAGCGGTTACATGGAATGGGTGTTCGTTCCAAAATATGCCGAGACCATTCCCGGCATCTCCGTCCCCGGAGTTCCGTCCCACGCCGAGGACAATGGATTTATTCCGTTCGCCGTGATGATTGACGGTCCATGGTCCCCTCTATCGGTTCAAAAGGCGTGGGGGTACAACTCGCAGAATGGCTCCGTACTGGTAAATTGCAGTCACACCGATTCGAAGGCCACCACCTGGTACGTCTGGTGATTTTTAGAGGGAACCCTTAAGGGCGTGGCTGAGAAGCCCCGAGGGGATTTTGGGGTAAAAGTACGTGCTTTTGGGCGGCATGACCATGCCGGCCGTCGAAACGTCCAACACTTCCTGCACGGTGTTGGGGGCCAGGAAGAAAGACCAACCGTCGGTTTTCTTGGAATGGGCCACGGCCTCGGCGGGATTCCGGGTGAAAAAGAAATCCTCCTTCCCCAGCCCCTTCAGCGCGCCCCCATGAAGCACGGCCACCGCCAGCTTGGCGTGGGGCGTGTTTTTTAAGGCGGGCGGAATCTTTCTCAATTCGTAACGGTAATATTTCCCCGCGCGATACACCCCGACTTCGAGCGTGCCCGCCGGTTTTCGCCCATCGATCAAACCCTTGAGCGCCGGGAGCCCCGCCACGGGGACGAGCCGACCCCAGGCGGCCAGGTTCACGAATTTTCGTTTCTCCCAGGGCACCGAGCGGTGGGTCGGCAGAACTTCCAGGCCCGCGTCGGTCGAGGGGTTGAAATAGGCCATGACGTGGTGGGACGCGGCGGAGCCAGCACCCCATCGCCGTTTGGCCCAGGCGCTGTAGGTCAAGGCCGTTTCGTAGCGGTGGTGCCCGTCGGCGATGGCGCAAGGCGAGGTCTTGAACAATTCCGCGAGTCGGCGGGCCGACGCCTCGCCCGACCATTTCCACAACCGATGGGTCACTTTCGCCTCATCGGCAAATTGCACCCAGGGCGCGGCTTTGGTTTGGGCGGAGATCAAACGGTCGATCTCGCTGGCTGAATCCCGCACCAGAAGCTGGATGGGGCTCGTCTGGGCCTCGAGGGCCTTGAAAAGGGACAGGCGGTCCGCCTTGTGGGTGGGAAGGGTTTTCTCGTGGGGATAAACGCCCTGGCCCCAGGGGACCACCCGAAGGGCGGCAAAAACGCCCCGCCGTTTTAAAGGGCGCCCGTCCACCGGAGACCGAAAGCGGGATTCGTAGACGTAAAAGACCGGGGAGGATTCCCGCCTCAGAACCCCGTGATCGAGCCATCGGCCCCAGAGGGCCCGGGCCGTCTCGTAGCGGGTCTCGGCGTCGCCGGCCGGCAGCTCCACCCGGACGAAATTCAACGGATCCCGGGCGACCAGGGCCTCCCGGCCCTCGGGGGAAATGACGTCGTAGGGCGGACAGACCAGAGACCGGATGTTTTTGCGATGGGCCGCGCCGTAGACGATGGCGCGGAAGGGTTTGATGTCGGGCATGGGAGAAAGAGACCTTTCTAGAGTGTCAGGGTTTGTCCCCGGGAGCGTTCCCGGGCCCGTCGGTAGACGAAGGCGGCGACCGCCACGTCCTGCACCGCGAGCCCGGTGGAATCAAAAACGGTGATATCGGCGTCGGACCGCCGGCCGGGCGTCCGACCGGCCACGACGTCGCCCAACCCCCCGGCGATGTCGTCGGGGGTCATGGCGCCGGAACTCAATCCGACGTTGACTTCGCCGGAATGAAAGGCCTGCTCGGGGGAATCGACAAACACCCGGGCGCGCTTCAACAGAGCGACGTCCAGTTCCTGTTTGCCGGGCGCGTCGGCCCCGATGGCGTTGACGTGGGCGCCGGGACGCACCCACGGGGAGGAAACCACCACCGCCCGGCCGGGGGTGGTGGTGACGACGATGTCGGCCCCGGCCGCTTCCTGGACCGAAGTCGCCCGCCAGGCCGGGCCGTCGGACGTCCCGTTTTTCGCGATGAACGAACGGGCCTCCTCCGGGGTTTGCCCGGCCACGCGGATTTCCTTGAAAGGAAAACGTCCGGCAAGGGCCCGCCATTGGGTGACGGCCTGGCGGCCGCATCCCACCAGTCCCAGGGTTTCCGAATTTTGACGGGCCAAATGCTTGGCCGCCACGCCCCCGGCCGCGCCGGTTCGAATGTCCGTCAGCCGTCCGGCGGCCATGATCGCCAGGGGAAGCCCCGTCTCGGGGTCGTTCAGCACCAGCACCGCCGACACCGTGGGGAGCCCCCGGGCGGGATTGCCCGGATGCGAATTGACCACCTTGACCCCGGCGAACCCCCGGCCGTCCGTTCCCGTCTTCGGCAGATAGGCCGGCATGGCCCGCAAGTCGCCGCCGAATTCCTTGAAGTCCAAATACATCTTGGCCGGCATCTGGGCCCGGCCTTCGGCCAGGGCGCGAAAGGCCTCCTCCACCAGGGGCAGGGCCTCGCCCACCGTGACCAGTTGGGCCACGTCGTCGTCGGACAACCACAACAGATTCACAGGTCGCGGAAGGCGGCGTCGGCCGCGGCCACGGTTTTTTCAATGTCCGCGGGCGTGTGGGCGGCCGACAGGAAGGCGGCCTCGAACTGGGACGGCGGGAAATAGACCCCGCGGCGAAGCAATCCGTGGAAGAACCGGGCGTAGAGTTTCGCGTTGGCCCGTTGGGCGCTCTTGAGGTCCGTCACGGGCCCCTTGGCGAAGAAAACGGTGAACATCGACTCCACGGCGTTCACGGTCACCTCCCGCCGGCGGCGGCGGGCCACGGCCCGAAGGCCGTGGACCAAATGGTCCGTGGTGTCGCGAAGGAACTTATACGGTGGATCTTTTTTAAGAAGGCCGAGGGTGGCCGCGCCGGCGGCCATGGCCACGGGATTGCCGGAGAGGGTTCCGGCTTGGTACACGGGGCCCAGGGGCGCCAACTGATCCATCAAGCGGCGCGGCCCGCCCAAACCGCCCACGGGGAATCCCCCGCCGATGATTTTGCCGAACGTTGTCAAATCGGCCCGTAGGGCCAGCAGCCGCTGGGCCCCGCCCCAGGACAGGCGAAAACCGGTCATCACTTCGTCCAAAATCAACAGGGCGCCGTGCCGGCGGGGCAGGCGTTCCAGCGCGTCCAAAAAGTCCGGTCGGGGCCCCACGACCCCCATGTTGCCGACCACGGGTTCCACGATGACGGCGGCGATTTTTTTGCCGTGCTTGGCGAAGGCCGCGGCCAGGGCGTCGGGGTCGTTGTAGGGAAGCACGAGCGTGAGCCGGGCCAACTCCGCCGGCACGCCCGCCGAATTGGGCCGCCCGGTCGTCAGCGCGCCGCTCCCCGCCGACACCAGCAGGCTGTCGCCGTGCCCGTGATAACACCCCGCGAATTTGACGATCAACGGCCGGCCGGTGACTCCCCGGGCCAACCGCAGGGCCGTGAGGCAGGCTTCCGTGCCCGAACTCGTGAAACGGACCCGTTCGGCGGTGGGAAAAGCCTCCCGGACCAACTGGGCCAGGGTCACCTCCGCCGCGGTGGGCGCCCCGAAAGAACTGCCGAGCTCCACGGCCCGCTGGGCGGCCCGAACCACCGCCGGGTGGGCATGGCCCAGGATCATGGGCCCCCAGGAACCCACGTAATCCAAGTAGGCGTTCCCGTCCACGTCCCACAAACGGGGGCCCCGGGCGCGCTCGATGAACACGGGCGTGCCGCCCACGGCGCCGAAGGCGCGCACAGGGGAATTAACGCCGCCGACCAGGCGTTGCTTGGCCTCGGCGAACAGGGCTTCCGAGCGGGGGCGGGCGTCGCTCACGTTATTGGGCGGGGGCCGCGCTTTCCACCGGCGCCGCCGTCAACAGAGACCGGGTTTGCTCCACGTCGGCCTTCATCGCCGTCGCCGGATACTTGGCCAGGAACGCGTCCAAAGCCGCCCGGGCCTCATCGGGTTTCCCCGTCTGGGCCAAATCCACCGCGGCTTTGAAATCCGCGATTTCGGCGTCGGAGACCTCGCCCTTTTCGCCTTTCCAGTAAAGCTTCGTGGTCGGCTTGGCCTTGTCCCCGCGGACGGCGGCCACGGCGACTTTTTGATTTTTGTGCTTGTCCTGGACGCGCCGGATTTTGGAATCCAAGTCCTTGAGCCACTCGGACAACGTCCACTTCTTTTCCGCCGCGCCGGCGCCCACCGCCACCGCTAACGCGATCGTCAAAACGCCCCACAGCGAACGACGTGTTTTCATGGTTCCTCCTTGATTCCCGAAGACGATCACCACTCCGAGGCTTCTTCCCAGGTGGTGTAGGTTTTTTTGAGCTCGGGCGCGATTTCCAACGCCTTGTTGAAGGCCGCCTTGGCGGCCGTCTTGTCCCCCGCGGTTTTGGCCGCGCGGACGATGTTCAATTGAATGCCCGAATCCTTGGCGTCGGCCGCCGCGGCCTTTTCGTAAAGTTCCCGGGCCTTGGCCGCGTCTTTGGCGATCAGGTAGAGGTTGGCGCGATCGTTCAGCGCCGCCGCGTTGTCCGGCTCCAGCGCGAGCAGGCGGTCGAAGGCCTCGGCGCTTTTTTCCCACCGCTCGTTTTCGGCGTAGAGGAGACCCAATTCCAGCAGGGCGGCCGTGTCCTTGGGATTATCCGCCAAGGCCGCGGCGAGGG
>DAOQNO010000098.1:0-5913 GCA_035332125.1 Elusimicrobiota bacterium
ACCGTCCAACCCCTTCCTTTAATGGTGGTCCATCAGATGGGCCTTCCCGTCGGCGAATTCGTCCCCGAAAAATTCGTGGCCGAGCTGATGAACGACCGGGAACTTGGCCGGATTTTCCTGATGGGCACGGAAACCGACGAAGGCCATCGTCTTTATCAACACACCGCCATGGTCCTCCGGCAATTCGAGCGATACTTCGCCGCTTCGCCCCGCTTTCAAGCCGCGTTGACCAAAGCGGGCGTCGATCTCGGTTTTTTCCGCCTCTTCATGGCCCTCCACGACATCGGCAAACCCGAGGCCCGGGCCGGGAGGGTCGGGGAGAACGAATTCGACCACACCTCGCGATTGATTCGGCGCTATTTCGAGCGGCACGGATTGTCCTCCAAGCAATTGGATTTGGCCTTGTCCCTGGCCGGCGGCGACCCCATCGGTCAATACCTTCGCGCGAATCCCCCCACCAGCACCGAGTTCCTCTCGGCCCGGGACCCGCTTTTTATTGCTCTCGCCCAAGGAACGGAACCTTCGCCCCTGGCCTACAAGGCGGCCGCCGAAATTTCGGCCAACGCCCGTCGCTTGGAATTGGACGTCGAAACCTATTGGGAGCTCCTGACCGCCTATTATCAATCGGACGCCGGCGCCTACACCACCGACGCCTATTACGCGGAAAACGGGCGCCTGAATTACGGCCCCACGTCCCTCAACGCTCTCTTTGACTTCACCCGGACCGACGGATCCTTCATCAGCCCGCCTTGGCAGTTGAAAATGGAACCCCTTCAACGCCTGGTCCTCGGCGTCACGCCGCCCACAACGACGCCCCCCGCCGCCCTTCCGGAAATCACCGGCCCGACCCTGTTGACGCCCGAATCCGGCCCGCACCGGCTCCCTCAACTCCCCTCGCGACTGTTGCTCGCCAACGTACACCCCGTTTCCCTGCGAATCGATCACGGGAATCTGGTGGCCACCGGGCCCGACGGCTCGACCGCCGTGCTTCAACCCGGCCAAACCCTCTCCATCGGCCGCTCCCCCGACGAAAATTCGGTGGGCCTGGTCATTAAAGCCCAGGACGTCAAAAATGTCTCCCGTCGCCACGCCACGGTGCAATGGGACGGTCAAACCGCCCTCGTGGCCGATTTGTCCCCCAACGGCACCTACGTCAAGCCGGGCGATCCCCTGGGCGACGAGTTCGACGCGAAGCTTCGGGCCGCTCTCCAATCGGAGATCCCCGCCGTGATGGACGGGCAAACCGTCAAAGTCAATTTATCCGTTTACACCAATGGGGAGGCCGCCCGCGTGTTCCGGGAGGACGAAGCCATCCCGGCCCGCGACCTCCAGGGCTTCGAACCCCACGAAATCACCGTTTTCGCGCGGTCGGCGGACGGACACACCGTCGACGCGACCATCGGACGCGTTCGGGACGGCCTGGGATCCAAAATTCAAACGTTGCAATCCCTCGCGGTCGGTCAGGTTCGCCCGTTGGACTTTTCAGCGGAATTCGGCACCGTCGGCGCCGCGTTCTCGCGAGTGACCGAAGACGTGGCGACCGCCCTGGCGGCCCTGGCCAAACCGCGGGGACGCGCGGACATCGAAAACATCGTGTATTCCCTGGGAGCCAACGCCGAAACCCTCCTAACCAACCAAACGACGCGTCGGCCGATTCCTTACAATTTGGAGTATTTCTCGGCGCTGATCAACGCCTGGCGAAACGTGCAGGAAACCGTTTTATTGGGCGGCCAATCCAAATTCCCGAAGCTATCCATGAGCGTGCCGCAAAAGAACCTCCCGTTCCCCATCGTTGCGAAAGACACGCACCTGGTGGTCGAATCGGTGGCCAACGGAAAAATCACTCTCCTTCTGCCATCCGGAGAGCGCTTAACGGGCTCCACCATTGAATTCGGCCGTGGAAATTTGGGGCTCGGCGCGGTTTCCGGTATTTCCGCCAAGCACTTCACCCTGTCCCTGGTGGGCAGCGACGTGGTGATTCTGGACAACGATTCCACCAACGGCACCCTCGTGCCTTCGTCCACCGTGGCGCCCCGGGGGCCTCCGGCGGCGACAATTTCGGGATTGGTCCCATTGATTGGCCGGCTTTACGGACTCAATCCCGCCAATCCGGTGGATTTGAACCGCATCGTCAACGAAAAAGCCCCCCTTGTTGAAACCGTCGTCACCGGCGCCTTCTACTACGCCGCGGTGGGCCTGCTGAGCGCCCTGGGTTCCGCTGTCGGCCTCCACATCGACCACGCTTTTTTTGCCGCCACGGGCCTCTTCGCCCTCGTGAATCTCGCCTTCGGCTTTTCGCACCGCTCGGTCTATCGCTTCAAGCCCCCCGTTCCGGGCGTCAACCGCCTGGGCCGCTGGGAAGCCGAGCCGGCCCCGGCGTCCCGTCGGGAGCGATGGGGCTTGGCGCTCCGGGGCGCCGCCATTCACGCGCCCCTCTTGTTGGCCTTCATGGATCCTCTGGGCGGACTCTTCCTGGCGCCGATCGCGGCGCTGACCAGCGTGGGTCTCCACGCCGTTCACAATCGATTGGCCGCCGAACGCGGTTGGTCCGCGCTGACCGCGGGCGGGGTTGATAAGAAAACCACTCCGCCCACCGCCGACCGGGTTTACATGCGGGCCAACACCGACCGGCGGCGCGTGGATCTCGCGATGGACGGCCTGGGATACACCACGGACCTTCATTACCTTTTGGCCTTCCACCAAGGGACGATCCCCGAAGGATCCCAACCGAACCCGGAGGAAACCGAATCGCTGGAGCGGGAATTCGCCGTGGCCCAAGCGCTGACGCAACTTCTCGGATACGATTCCTTGGCCGAATTGCTCGTCGCCAACGGGGAGAAGAAAATCGACATCCGCCCCGAGCCCGTTCTTCGTTACCCGACGTCCCGCGAATTGATTCTGGACATCCTGACCCGGCAGGGCGTCCCGGAGCCGGCGCGCCGGGAGGTCACTTCCCGCGTCGACGCCGAATCCGCGCGGGGGGTCCTGGACCGCCTGGCCGATTTCCTCGGCTACGAAGCGGTGAAAACCCAAACCAAGGACGGCGAAAAGGTGGCCCCCGCCCGCCAGGGACTCATCGGCGATCTCCACCTGAATTTGGCGTTTCACCGCCCTCGGACCGATCCGTTGAAGGTTTCCGATCAACGCGATTTCCTCCCGCCGTTCCTGAAGCGTTATCGCCTGCCCGCGGTGGCGGAATTCACCTTGCCGCGGCTGGGCGAGGTGCGAAAACCCGGCGGCAAGCTCCAACCTTTTGAAAATCAATTCACCCTGGGCCCCCGCGGGGTCGAGAAACGTGAGCGGACCGATTCCCTCCTGACCGCCCCTCTGTTGAGCGCGGCCTGGGTCGGCCAAGGCAACCTCGCCGTCAAAGTGTGGCTGTCCGGCGGGGTCCTTCACGCCCAACGGTTTAAGCACACGGACAATCAATTGACGGCCCTGGACGCTCAACCGATCGTCGTGGCCCGGGCGCTTTTCGAAAAGGGGATTGATCCCACGGAGAGCCTCGGACTCGGGTCCGAACTCTTTTTCACCGAAAAAGGCGTCGGGTTGACCTCCCCCGACACCGCCACCGAGGGCGGTCTGGTGGCCCTTCGGGTCCTGGCGGGGCCGAACGACACTCTTCAAATCGGGCTTCAATACGACGCTGTTAATAATCGTCCCACGACGGTTTCGGGTTTCCCCGAAGCCGCTTTCGCCGCCGCCCCCTCCCTCCCCGGGGTCCTGAAGGCCGACCGGGGCACGGTGACGGCCGTCGCTCTCGCCGCCGAACGCGATCAAAAGTTGGCCGCTTTGGCCGAGGGCCGGAAAGTCCGTCAGGCCCTGATCGAGAAAAGTTTCGAAGAAGCCCAAAGTCGGGAGAACCCCGGAAAATGGTCGCTCGGACTGTCGGCGGAGGATTTTGCCGCCTCCTACGACGGGACCGACGCGGACATCCCCGCCGCGGTGCGGGCCGCGTTGAAGGAACGCGTGGGCCAGGAACGGGATCGCCGCGCGGCCCGGGAAAAACTCTGGGACGCGGAGGCGGCCAAAGCTTTGGCGGCGGCCTTCCAAGGGTCTTCGCTCCCCCTGACGGCCGAACGGAAAGCCGGATTCACCGCGAAAAAAGCCGATTGGACGGCCTCCACGGGGCGCGACACCCTGCGGGATTGGGCCGGTCGGTATGAACAGGAACTTTCCACCCTTTGGCGCCGCGGCAAAGAAACGATGGAACGTGAAAGCCGCGCGGCCCTGGCCGCCGCGCTCGCCGCCCGGGGCGAATCCCCGAACGACGCCGAGTACTACGAATCCGCCTTCGCCCCGGTGCTTCAGAAACTGGAGCCGGGGGCGGATCCTTCCGAAACGGTGAAAAAAGCCGCCGTCGATTTCCTCGCGGCTCACGAAGCCGAGCAAAAGGCCGCCCGGGAAAAAGACCGCCAAGACCGGATCGCCAAGGGTTTGAAAGGCTCCTCCGACGCCCTTCGAAAGGCGCTCACGGACATCGGCGCCGAATGGCTCTGGACCTCGTGGCAGCGCAACGACCAAATTCACGCCGCATTTCAGGACGTCGTACGGCAACACATCAACGACCCGGGAGCGCGGCTGGACTCCCTGGCGTCCCGTTTTGTTCGGGAGCAACAAGAAAAATCAACGGCCGGAAAAAATCCCCCCGCCGCGACGATTCGCGGGTTGACCCCGTTGATCGGCCGGCTCTACGGTTTGAACCCCGATGTCCCCGCGGATCTCCAACGGATCGTCAACGAAAAAGCCCCGATCGTCGAAACCGTTTTGACGGGAGTCCTTTACTTCGCCGGCGTCCTCTTGATTTCCCAGGCGGGCCCGCTGTTCGGCCTGGCGCTGGACCCCTCGGTGTTCAACGCCTATTCCCTGTTTGCCTTGGTCAATCTGGCCTTTGGCGCCGCCCACGCCCGGGTTTACCGTTTTGTGCCTCCGGCCCGGGGCGACCGGCGTCTGGGGCGATGGGAACTTGATCGTCGCCCGGACGGATCTCCCCAACAATCCTCCCTCGGCACCCGCCTCAATCTCGCGATCCGAGGGCTTGTGATCCATTCCCCTCTCCTTCTGGCCTTCATGGATCCGATGGGGGGGCTCTTCCTGGCGCCTCTGGGCGCGGTGGCCAGCGTCGCTCTCCATTTGGCCCACAATCGCCTCGCCGCCCGGCTCGGCTGGACGGCCGCCGCCGCGGCTCCCAGCGGCGAGCAGGGTCCCCCGAGCAACGCGAAGCGCCTGCTTAAAATGTCTTTGGCCGATTTCCTGCAGGAATACGCCGAGGAGGACTTTGTCCGCCCCGGGTATTTCGGCTACAACGCGCCCGCCATCCGCCAACGACTGGACGAATGGTTCGGTCCCAACGGATGGTCGATCAAACACATCGTCCGCGGCCGCATTGTCGAAGAGTCGGAAGCCTACGCGTTGTACGAGGAAGGGTACTACCAGTATTTCAAGTCCCACCCCGAGGAACTGGACCGCCTGGTTCGAATGGCCCGGGACGTTTACGACACCGACCCCTCGAATGTGGCCAGCGGCGGCGATTACACGAAACAGGGCGACACGGCGGCGCGGCACCTCCAAGACGTCGCCATCCGCAACGTCGTCAAGAGATTGGGACGGACCTTTGAAGGCACCGAATTGATCCAGGTTCGGGGCCGGGGAACCCCGGGCGAACAATGGGCCCCCGGAAATATTCCCATCCACGACGCGTCGCTGATCCGGCAACCGGAAATGCGGAATTGGTGGAAAGCCGGAAGCGTCGAGAGCTTTTTCCAATCCACCAAGATCATTGTGCTTAATCCCCACCCGGTGGCCGAACGTCTGTTCGAAAATCACCGGCGGTTTTTTGGAAAAGGACGGCTTTTTCAATTAAAAGATCTGGCCGCTCTCCCCTGGGCGCTGGACGCGGACCAATTCCCCAAA
>DAOQNO010000099.1:0-5863 GCA_035332125.1 Elusimicrobiota bacterium
CATGGGGAAGCGCGTGTCGCGGTGCGTTTTGAGGGCGGAGACGAGTGCGTCGATCTCTTCTTTCGTCGTCTCGGGGCCGAAGCTGACACGCAGCACGCCCGCGGCGGTCTTTTTGTCAAGGCCCATCGCGCGGTAGACGTGGCTCAGCTGCCCGCGATGGCAGGCGGAGCCTGCCGAGATGCAGATGCCCTGTGCGCCAAGTTCCGTAACGACATTCGCCGACGGGTAGCCGACGAGCGAGATCGACAGGATGTGCGGCGCGGTCCCGTCGCCGACGAGTTACGAGACGCGTCTGGCCGCGCGGGTGGAGGACCGATCGGAGTCTCGAATATCCCCGGGGGCCACGGCGGTCCCCTCGTCCGTGTTCGCGTCGGGCGGTCGAACCGCGCCGCCGGCTTTTCGAGGTTTGCCGTCCGACGACGAACCGTCGGGGGATCGCCCGTCGGGTTTTCGCCGGGGAATCAAAGCCCTTTGGGGAGCGGTTTGGCGATTGGCGTTGCTGGGAATGGGGCTCGGGTTGTTCGGCGAAGTCCTTTGTCGCTGGACCGAGGGGGCCATCGGGGAGCCGGTGTTCCTGCCTCCCCTGCGGGCGGCCCGATACAAGGAGCTTCCCTACCAATTCGAACCCAACGCCCAATGGGCCTCCGACGGCCTGGTTTTTCGAGTCAACTCCTGGGGGCTTCGCGACCGGGATTTCCCCCTCGTGGCTCCGCCCGACACCTACCGGGTTCTGTTGCTGGGGGGGACGGCGGCCTTCGGGGCGCGCACCGCCGACAACGACACCCTCGCCCGCCAGTTGGAAAACGCTCTTCGCGCCGCCGGCGTCCGGTCGGGGCAAACCATCCAGGTGATCAACGCCACCCATTGGGCCTATTCCCCGGCCGATCAGTGGGCCTACGTTGAAAAAGAGGGTTTCCAGTTTCGCCCGCAAATCATCGCCTGGATCATCGAACCGCGCTCGTCGGATTTGCCGTCGGGACGCGGTCTTCGAGAACTGGCCCTGTGGTATGGGTTGGCCCGGGGGCCCCTGGCCCAAAGCCGTTTTGTGAGCGTGGTGGGCCTTCGGATCGCGTCCTTTTTCGGCGAGTCCCGCGAGCCCGCTTTGGAGGACCTGGTCAAGAAGGCCCAGGCGTTCAGCAAATCCCAGGGCGTCCGATTGCTGCTGTGGTCCTCCAGCGCGTTTCCGACCGCGCCGGGCGGGGCCGTTCGGCTGGCGTTCGGCGGCGCCGGGCTCCCATCGCTTCCATCGGACGCCGCCGCCCGGGTCACCGCGGGCGTCGTCGCGGCGATGCGCGGGGACGCCTCGACGGTCGCCGCCGGGTCGTGATTTTGTTCGGTAGCGGGGCGGTCCCCCTTCGCCCCTGGACAGAACGCCCAAAGTCGGTTACATTGATGAATAGGAAATAGACATGGCCCAATTCGCCTACAAAGCCCGTGCCACCTCCGGAAGCGTCCTCTCCGGAATGTTGGAAGCCAACGATCAGCGCGCCGCGATTGATCAATTGCGTGGCCAGCGTCTCATCGTTCTTGAAATCAACGAAAGCGCCCCGGGTTTTCTCGACGCCATCAAAAAGTCGGCCCTCTTTAAACCCAAGGTGGCCCAAAAAGACATCGTTCTTTTTTCCCGTCAACTTTCAACGCTGGTGTCCGCCGGCGTGGCGTTGGTGTCCGGGTTGAACATTCTCCAGGAACAAATCATCAACAAAACATTTCGCGACATCGTCTTGAAGGTGAAGGAAGACATTGAATCCGGTCTCCCGATCGCCGACGCGTTGAAAAAGCACCCGGACGCCTTCACGGATCTTTACGTGGCGATGATCAAGGCGGGCGAAGTCGGCGGTATTTTGGACGTCATTTTGGAGCGGTTGTCCAATTACCTCGAAGCCGCCGAGCAGCTCCGGGGCAAAGTCAAAGGGGCCATGATGTACCCCGCCGTCGTCAGCACGATCGCCGCCGCCGTAACGGTTTTCCTTCTGGTCGGCGTTATTCCGACCTTTAAAGAAATCTTTTCCAGCTTCGGGGCGGAATTGCCGCTTCCGACCCGAATCGTGATCGGCATTTCCGAAGCCCTTCAGCAGCAGTGGTATGTTTTTGTCGGGGTTCCGATCGGGGGGTTTATCCTGTTTAAGCGGTGGGTCAAAACGGAAAAAGGCGCCCAGATTTTCGACACCCAGGTGCTCAAAATGCCCCTTTTTGGGCCCATGTTGCGGAAGGTCGCCGTGGCCAAATTTACCCGGACGTTGGGGACCTTGGTCAAGTCCGGCGTGCCCATTCTGCAGGCCATGGAAACGGTGGCCCAAACGGCCGGCAACAAGGTCATTGAAAAGGCCGTCATGAGCGCCCGGGAATCCATCCGGGAAGGCGAACGCATCGCCGAGCCCTTAAAGAAATCCGGGGTGTTCCCGCCCATGGTGGTTCAGATGATCGCGGTGGGGGAAGAAACCGGGAACATGGACATCATGCTCAACAAAATCGCCGATTTTTACGACCAAGAAGTGGACGTGGCCGTCAAAGGCCTCACCTCCATGATCGAACCCATCGTCATCGTTTTCATGGGCATCGTGATCGGCGGCATCGTCATCGCGATGTTCATCCCGATGTTCGAGCTCGGCCAACTGGCCGGCAAGCAAGGATAAGAGTAAAGGACTTGAAAATCCCCGGTTGGGGGGGTAGACTTAACCGACGGTCTTCGCTTGACAGCGTTTCGGACGAATGATAATTTCACCGAAACTTTACGATTTCTCGGCGGCAACGATCGTCGAGAAGGAGGTGAGCAACATGAGTCAACTTATGAAAAAGGTCGCGAAAGGGTTCACCCTGATCGAATTGATGATCGTGGTGGCAATCATTGGTATCTTGGCGGCTATCGCCATCCCTAAATTCGCCGACCTCGTGACGAAGTCGAAAGAAGCCAGCATCAAAGGCAGCTTGGGAACCATCCGCAGCGCCGTGAGTATTTATTACTCCGACCAAGAAGGCGTGTATCCCGCCTCGGGTTCCTTGGCGATTGCCTTGACCAGTGGCTCGCGCTACCTGCAGGAAATGCCCTACGTGCAGATTCCCCAGGGCGCCTACGGGCACAGCCGCGTCAACACTGAGACCACCGTTAACGCTGACGGCGGGAACTGGCTGTATGCCCCGGGTTCCGGTCAAGTGGCGGTCAACTGCACCCACACCGACACCAAGAGCTCGACCTGGAGCACCTGGTAAGTCCGAGCGTCCAACGTTTCAAAAGCGGGGGAGGGATCTTCGGATCCCTCTCCCGCTTGTTTTTTAAGGGGGGCCTTGGCCCGCCGCATCGGGAAGGAGCGCGTTTGTGGATTCAGACACCGGGGCGTTGACGCCCCTCGTTCGCATGTTATTGTCCGGAATGGCCGGCGCCGCCTTGGGCAGTTTCGCCAACGTGTGCATCCATCGAATCCCGCGGGGGGAATCCGTCGTTTTCCCCGGCTCCCATTGCCCCGGCTGCCGGACCCCAATTCCCTGGTATCGCAATCTCCCGTTAATTAGCTTTGCGCTGTTGCGGGGGCGTTGCGCCCGATGCCGCCGCCGCATCTCCTGGCAGTATCCGCTGGTGGAGGCCCTGACCGGCCTGTTGTTCGCTTTTCTTGCGAGCCGCCCCGGCGAATCGATCTTTTTCTTCGGCATGGGCGCCGTCTTTACGCTGGTTTTGGTGATCGTTTCCGGCATCGACTATCACTTGAAAATCATTCCGGACGTGTTCTCCCTGGGATTGTTGGGAGCGGGGTTGGTCTTATTGCCCTTGAATCCGCTCTTGGGCGACGGTTTGGCGATCCGGGTCCTTCATGGGTTCGGCGGGGCCGTCGCGGGGTTCGGTCTGATGTGGGCCATGGGTTTCATTGGCGCCAAAGCCTTTGGGAAGGAAGCCCTGGGCGACGGCGACGTCAAGTTGATGGCCGGCGTCGGGAGTTTGGTGGGGGCCTCGGGCGTGTTGGCCTCGGTGTTCACCGCCTCCCTTCTGGGGACGGTGTTGTTTCTGGTGTTGAAGGCGCTCCGCCGCATGACCTGGGGAACCTATCTGCCGTTTGGACCCTTTTTGGCGGCCGGGGCCTGGCTTTATTGGGTGTATCCCGGGGTATGGGACCGGTGGTGGGCCTTCTGAACCAACGGGTCACTGCGGCGCGCGGTCCGACGGGCGAGTGGAAAAAGGAGGCTTTCGGCGCTGCCGCCGTCGCGTTGATCACCGCCGTCGTGTTCGGGTCGGTCCTGCAAAACGGGTTCGTTGCCTGGGACGACCGAAGCAATTTCCTTACCAATCCTTTTTACCGGGGGTTGGGCCTCCCCCAATTGAAATGGATGTGGACGACCTTCCACCGTGGGCATTACGTGCCCCTTTCGTGGATGACCTTGGGGGCGGATTTCCTCCTCCACGGGATGAACCCTCGGGGATATCATTTCACCAATCTGGTCCTCCACGCTCTGAACGCCGCCCTGGTTTTCGCGGTGGCGCGTTTGGTGTTCGCCCGGGCCGCCCCTGATTTTTCCGGAGGGCGGGGCCGAATCGCGGCGGCCGCAACGGCCTTGTTTTTTTCCCTCCATCCCCTCCGCGTCGAATCGGTCGCCTGGATCACCGAGCGGCGCGACGTCCTCGGGGCTTTTTTCCTGCTGGCCTCCGCGGCCTGTTATCTTCAGCGGTTTCGGGGCGGGGCGTCGCGGGCCTGGACCGGGGGCGCCCTTGTCCTCTATTTTTTTTCCCTGACGGCCAAATCCCTGGGAATGGTTTTTCCGGCGGTGCTGTTGTTGCTGGACCATTTCCCGCTGGACCGGTGGCGGACGGCGACGGAACGCCGGACGCTTTTGTTGGAGAAAATTCCCTACGCGTTTTTGGCCCTGGGGGCGGCGGTCCTCGCCGCCCGGGCCCAAATCGACGCCAACGCCGCGCTGCCGTTGGACCGTTATCCGCTGGTTCACCGTTTGGCCCAAATGGGTTACGGTGGAATCTTCTACCTTCAAAAAACCCTTTGGCCGCATCCCTTGGCGGCGCTCTATCCCTTTCCGGCGGAGGGGCCCGCCGCCCCGGCCCTCCTGATGCGAGGGGCGGGAACGGCGTGTTTGACGATGGCCGCGCTTCGCTCCCTGTCTCGGCGTCCGGGCCCGGCCGTGGCGTGGCTGATTTATCTTGTGTTTTTCCTCCCCACATCGGGGATCTTTCAAAGCGGGGGGCAGTTCGTGGCCGACCGATACAGTTACCTGGCCTGCCTCCCCTGGGCGTTCGGGTTCGGTCGGTGGGTCGTTCGGGGGACCGCGGGGGGACGAAACGGTCGCTTCGGGGTCGCGGCCGCGGCGATGGGTGTCTTGACAGCGGCCGCCTTCCTGACCCATCGGCAAATCGCCACCTGGCGGGACGGCGGCACGTTGTGGACTCAAGTGGCGGCGGTCAATCCCGATTCCGCGAACGCCGCGCTGACGGCCGCCCAGTGGTCCTTGGAAGCGGGACGGTTGGAGGACGCCGCGGCCGCGGCGGACCGCGCTCTTCGGTTGACTCCGGAGGACGCCGTGACTCTCCATTTGGCGGGGCACATTGATTTTCTCCTGGGCCGTTCCTCCGCCGTTCCTCGCTTGGAGGAGGCCCGCCGCCGGGATCCGGCTTTGGCCGGCCTCGCGGACTCGCTGGCAGCGGCCTACTTTGAACGCGGACGGTTTCGGGAGGCGGAAGGCCTGTTTCGGGAATCGGCGGCGCGCGAGCCCCGCTCCGCCCCGGCCTGGTACAACGTGGGCCTTGCGCTCTTTCGCCAAGGACGATGGGGGGCGGCGCGAGAAATGTTTGACCGCGTCCTTGAAATCGACCCCCGGCACGCGGGCGCCCGGGACTTTCGGGCCGAGTGTCTTCGTCGGGAAAAGA
>DAOQNO010000100.1:0-5853 GCA_035332125.1 Elusimicrobiota bacterium
ACCTACCAGGGCCTGGACAACCTGATGAACCGCCTGAAGTCCCACGGGTTCAAAGTTTTTATGACCTTGAACGGCGGCAGCCACGGCGGCGCGGGCGGGGGGAGCCCCTTTTACGCCGGGGGAAACTCGCCGACGAGCGTCAACGGCGCCCTTCCGCCCTGGCTGAATTTTGTGGACGCCACGGTGCGCCGCTACCGGGGCGACGTGTCCACCTGGGAAATTTGGAACGAGCCCAACTTCGATTGGCAACCCTCGCCCAACGCGGCGGATTACGCGGCCCTGGCCCAGGTCACGATCCAAAAAGTAAGGTCCCTCCAGCCCGGCGCCACGATCATCCTGGGGGGAACCAGCATGGTGGACAAGGCGTTCTTGACCGCCGTGCTCCCCGTGGTGGGGAGCGACATCGACGCCGTGGGCCTTCACCCCTACCGGCAATACCCGGAGCAGTCCCAGGACGATTTCGTCGCTCTCTATCCCTTCCTTAAACCCAACGCCGCCTTTACGCCGGTGGGGGCGGCGTCCTACACCGAGGAGATCGCCGTGGTCCGGGCGATCCTGTCCGGTCTCGGATTGTCCCGGGTCAAAATTTGGAGCACCGAGGCGGGCACCGCGTCCCAAAACGAAGCCTCGGGTCTTTTTCCGGGAACGGAAACGAAGCAGGCCAAGAACCTCTGCCGTTATTTTCTGTTGAACCGCTCCCTGGGGATCGAACGCTCCTCCTGGTTCCGGGCCCTGGACCAGAACTTGCTCACCAACGCCTACACCCCGACGGGCCAAGCCTGGGTGGAAAACTACACCGCGCCCTCTTATATGGCCTTGGGCCAATTCGCCACCTTCGGCCCCCTGGCGCTGGACCCGACGACCTCCCTGGTGATTCCAACGACGGCCACCACGGGCACCTTGAACATCAGCGTGTCGGGCTCCACCTTGACGGCCACCAACGCCAACAATTACGCCCAATATTCCGTCAACGTCCCCGCCCCGGGGGATTACGTTTTTTGGTTCCGGCTCAAGGGTCCCGACGCCGCCACCTTCGGCTACCTGAACGCCGCGGTGAACGGTAGTTCGGGAACGACGTCCGGTTCCCTGACTTACATCTACGGCGCTTTCAGCGGCCTGGCCGCCGGCCTCCAGGGCCAAAGCGACCTGTCCAAGTATTATTACTCGCCGCTGATTTACGTCGGCCTGGACCCCGCTCAAGAACTGCCCTACCACCCGGTTTTTCTTCCCCTGTCCGGCACGGCGACCTTGAAGGTGCAAATCAATTCGGGGTCTTTGAGCGAAATCCGCCTGGTTCGTCGGGGAGACCTGACGCGTAAAAAATCCTTCACGGCCCTGTCTTCCTTGGGGGCCGTCTTGGACGATCGGGTGGGGTTGGCGGGAAGCCATCGGGCCGCTTTCGCCAACGTCAATTTGTCCACCTCCGAATGGCAGAGCTTTCAGTCCGTCTCCTTCCTCACCCAGGGCAAGGTGCCCCTGGTGGCCTATTGGATCGGAACGCCCCCGGCGGAGGTCTTCGCCCCCCGAAGCGTGCGGGTGTCCCTGCCGGTCCTGACGGACCCGGTCTTGATCGACCCCGTGGAGGGCACCTTTCAAACGTTGGACAGCGGCGGCGAATTCACCCTGCCCGCCACGGACGCGCCGTTGATTTTGACGGCCCGCTCGGCCCTTCAAAAATCCACGGGCCGGCTCCTCCCGCCGGAGGAGGTCTACAATTTTCCCAATCCCGCCCGGACGGGGAACACGACCCTCCGGTTTTGGCTCACCCAATCCGCCGGGGTGAAGATCCGCATCTACAACGCCGCCCGGGAGGAGATCCACCGGGCGGACCTGGAGGGCGCCGCTGGACGGAACGCCTACGATTGGTCCACGGCGGACGTCGCCAACGGCGTCTATTTCTGCAAAATCACCGCCGGCGGCGAGGACGTCGTCTTGAAAATCCTGGTTCTCCGTTGACGGAGAACCCCCAACGAGGAACCCCATGAAATTCGTCCTTCCCTCCGTCGATTATTTGGTCGACCAGACCAAGGCCACCGGGCGGCGTTTCCCCGGGACCCTGGCCTTCGCCGCGGCGGCCTTTTCCGTGGCGGTCACCGTGGTTCAGCGCGGAAGCGGCGGCGCCAACGATGAATTGGTGCGACTCCTGACGGCGTTTATCCTGGGCATCCCCCTGGCCCTGGCCGCACGGCTTTATCGCGAAAGCCGGGGCGGACCGGCCTGGATTCAGGCCTTGCCGCCGGTCATCATCGGCCTGGTCTATCTCCTTTTCCGGCGGTTGCCCACCCAGGGCATGCTCTTTTTGTTCGCCCAGCTGGGATTGGTGTTCCATTTGGCCGTCTCCTTCGCCCTGGTGTGGGCCGACGACGAGGAACGCTTCTGGCAAATGAACCGGGTGCTCTTTCTGCGTTTCATCGCCACGGGCGTTTTTTCCAACACCATTTTCGCGGGGGTGGCCCTGTGCCTGGGGTCCTTGAAACTTCTGTTCAAATGGGAAATCCCCGGCGAAATTTACCTGGACCTCTGGTATTTCTGCGTTTTTATTTTCAACACCCTGTTCTTCTGCGCGGGGGTTCCGACCAAGGACTCCCTTCCGCGCCTCCAGGGCGACTACCCGAGACTTCTCAAAATATTTTGCCAGTACGTGCTGGTGCCGCTCTTGGCGGTCTACGGGGTCATCCTCTACGCCTATCTGGCCCGGGTGATCGTCCATTGGGAAATTCCCAAGGGGCAGGCGGCGGCCTTGATCTCCGGCTTTTCCATCGCGGGGATGTTGACCAACCTTCTCCTGCACCCCCTGGCGGAAAAGCCGGAAAACCGCTGGATGCGGATTTTCGGCACGGGCTTCTACGGGGGCCTTCCGCCGCTTTTGGGGCTCATGGCCGTGGCCCTTTACCAGCGCATCGCGCCCTACGCCCTGACGGAAAACCGCTACATCCTCTGCCTCCTTTGCCTTTGGCTTTTCGGGGTGGCGGTGTATTTTCTGGCGACCCGGTCGCGGCGGATCAAGGTCGTGCCCGTTTCCCTGGCCTGTTTGGCCCTGCTCACGGCCTTCGGGCCCCTGGGCGTGCGGGCGGTGGCCGAGCGCAGTCAGTTGAAACGCCTGCTCGCCCTTCTTAAAACGAACGGTCGCCTGGGGCCCGACGGCGTAATTCAAAAGGCGGACAAGGATCTGACCTTCGAGGACGGGAAAGAAGCCTCGGGCATTTTCGATTATCTGTTGTCGCGCCACGGTTGGGGGCGGCTCAAAGCCCACCTGCCGGCGGCCGTGGTGGCCTCGGTGGGGGAAAAAGAAATGAAGAAGATCGCCAACGATAAAGCCCCCTCGGGCGCGGCGGTCATGCAGGCTCTGGGAATGGCCTACCACAACCGTTGGGAATCCCCGACGAACGAGGATTCCCTCAACTTTTACGGCCGAAGCGACAACGGCGGCGCGGCCCTGGACGTCCGGGGTTTCGAGGGGGCGCTTTTGAACGTGGAGTGGAACCTGTCCGGCGCCAAGCCGAGCGCCGAGGGCTGGAGCGCGGGCCCCACCGGACCGGGCGCCGGGCGCGTGACCCTGTTCGACCGGGGCCGGGAGGTCTGGAGCCTGGACCTGCTGGACTACGCGGCCAAACACCGGGAGTCCTTCACCGAAAAAGGCAACCCCAAAATGCGCCCGGTGACCATCGGCCCCGTCGACGGGGCCATTCGCGCGGTCTTCGTGGTGGAAACCCTGAACGCCACCCTTTCCCCGGACCGTCCCCGCGTCACCTATTTAAAGGGCCATTTGTTTTGGTCCCGGTCCAAATCCTGAATTAAATCAATCCCCCGGGGTGTGGCGCCGGGGGCGTCCGTCCACTATACTTTCAGGATACAAGCCCATGCCACAATTTCCCGGGAACAAATTCCTTTTTTCGGTGTCGGAGGGTTATGATGAAACCATCCCGCGTTGTCCTTTCCATACTCTTATTGGGGGTCGCTTCCATGTCGCCTAAAGATTCCGCCGCCGCCGGTTACGCCGATCTTCGCGCCCGGGCCGAAAAATTTTACGGGGAGAAATCCTTCCGCCAGGCCCACGAACTCTACGAACAGGCCGCGGACCTTTCCCTGTCCCCGGCGGAAAAGATCTGGGTGACCTTCCGCCGGGCCGACACCGCCTGGCGCGAGGAATCCTCCGGCGGTACGCCGGACAACCAGCGGGTTCAGAAATCCCGGGAAACCCTTCAATCCCTGGTGAACGACAAGGACTTTGGTCATTGGCCCGAGGCCACTCGGGCCTGGATCAACGAAAGCCTGGGCGATTCCTATTGGGAGCCGGTCAATTCCCGCAATTGGTACATGGGGTGGAGTTTTTACCAGAAGGCCTTTGACCTTTGGGCGGGTTCGACCGACCTGGAAACGGCCCGCCGGGAGTACCTGCGCCTGGCCTGGAAGGCCATGGAGCCCCCGTCGGCGCCGGAGTACTACACCTACGGCTATTACGGCAACTGGCTGCCGGTGGCGGTGGCGCGGAACGTCGCCCGCCTGGCCGTGGCGCCCGAGGACCGGGCCCGGGCGGAATATCTTCTGGCCCTGTCCCTCCGGCAGGAGGGGGCTCGCTCCGCCCTGGTGATCGAGGCCTTTGAAAAATCCCTGGCCGCCGCCAAGACGGCCTATTACGACGACGCCCTCTATGCCCTGGCCGAAACCTACGAAAACGGCGGGCGCCGCGTCCGCCGGGACGGCCGCTGGGAGGAGCAGCCGGACTACGCCAAGGCCCTGGCTCTCTATCAGCGCCTCACGAAGGAATTCAAAAAATCCGAAAGCCGCTATTGGGACCAGGCCCAGGAAAGCGCCAAGAACATCACCGAACCCCAATTGAACGTCAGCGTGGGCCAGATGTTTTTGCCCGGGGCCCGGCCGAGCTTTTACCTCTCCTGGCGCAACGTCGCCGACGTCAAATTCCGGTTGGAAAAAGTGGACCCCCTGACGGACTTCGCTCCCCAACCCGGGGATTCGGCCTCCAATTGGACGGAAGGGTTCCGCAAAGGCGGTAAAAAAATCCGCCAATGGGAAAAAACGTTGGTCGCGCCGGAACACGCCCCCGGCAACGAAAACGTCACTTTGGAAGAACCCCTGCCGGCCGGGACCTATTTGCTCACGGCGGAGAGCGGCAAGTTGAAATCCACCGAAATCGTTCTTATGACCGACGCGCTGGTGCTCACGCGGTCCTACCCTGGCAAGGTCGCGGTTTTTGTGCCGGACGCCCGATCCGGCGCGCCCCTGGCCGAGGCCACGGTGGCCTATTGGGAACGCCAGTACAACTCCAGCAAATCGGTCTACGAATGGCGGCGGAAAGACGGCCGCACCAACGCCGAAGGACTGGCCTTTTTCGACGTGACCGGCGCCGGCGGGCGGGAAACCTTTGTGGCCGCCAAGAAGGGCGACCGGACGGCCGCGGCCTACAGCAACGCCCAGTCGGCGGACGCGGATTCCGCCGGGTGGCGGATCTACGTCCACACGGACCGTCCGGCCTACCGGCCCGAGGACACCGTGAAATGGAAAGCCATCGTCCGGCGCACCCGGGGCGGCGTCTACGAACTGCCGGGCCGGGAAACTATTAAATACCGCGTCACCGATCCCCGTGGCACGGTGCTCAAGGAAGGCTCCGGCGCTCTGAACGCCTTCGGCGCCCTTTGGGGCGAGGTGGCCCTGTCGGCGGAGACGCCCCTCGGCATGTATCAAATTCAATTTTTAACGGCGGACAACTCCACCATCGGCGGGGCCTCGCTCTTCCGCCTGGAGGAATACAAACTGCCGGAATTTAAAGTGGCCGTCGAACCCGCCGAAGACAACGGCAAGGGCAAGGCGGAGTAGCGGAGCGGAGCGTTCGCG
>DAOQNO010000101.1:0-5692 GCA_035332125.1 Elusimicrobiota bacterium
TTGGAGGGGAATTCCCACGTCCATCTGCGCGGGGCCCTCTACACGGACAGCGGGCTCATCGGGCACACCGCCGCCCAGGGATTGACCATCACGGCCGATCCCAATTTGTGGGCCGACATGACCCCCGGCATCCCCGAGCGGGCCGTGTTGGTCAAACAGCGCCCCCTACGGTAACCGGTTTTTTCCCGCGCCGATCGCCCCTCCTCCGGGCGGCGGGCGCCGCGCGCCCCCCGGCCCCCTTGTGGAGTCCACCGGCCCGAAATTCCCGCGGGGGAAAGTCCGTTCTCCCTTTCCGTCGATGGCCTTTCCCGCGGGCGAAGTTTTCCGTCGACAACGGGCCGGGCGACCCGGCTTTTCGCGTTTTTGGCTTCCCCGGAGCCCCCGCCGCGGCTCCCCTTCCCCGACGGAAAATCAGCGTTTAAAAAAATTTACATCCGCGATTTTTCCGCCGAAGACCCCTCTTTTTACCGTCGATGTTTGCCGTCCTTGACACACCACAGGTGGTGGAGTAATATCTGCCCCGGCCACAAGATATGGGGCCCCTCGCCAGGGCCTCCGGAATCAAGATGTTGTATAATCGAGGGAGGAGTGACCCCACCCGTTGTATGAGATGCCCCGCTTGCGACCATCCTGAAGACCGCGTGATCGACAGCCGTCCGCTGGAGTCCGCCTCCGTGATCCGGCGGCGCCGAAGCTGCGTCCATTGCGGCAAACGCTTCACCACCTACGAGCGGGTCGAATCCACCCCCCTGATGGTGGTCAAACGCGACAACCGGCGGGAACCTTTCCGCCGCGAAAAGATGCGCGAAGGCATCGTGCGCGCCTGTCAGAAACGCCCGATTTCCCCGGCGGCCATCGAAAAGCTGGTGGCCGAAGTGGAATACAGCCTGCAAGACTTCGTGTTGGAAGTGCCCAGCCCGGTGATCGGCGAGCGGATCTTGAAGAAGCTCATCGATCTCGACCCCGTGGCCTACGTGCGCTTCGCCTCCGTGTACCGTCAGTTCGGCGATCTGGAAACGTTCATGAGCGAGCTTCGCAAGCTCAAACGGGGCCACGATCGCCGCGCCCGCTTGACCCTGCGCCCGCCGGTTCGCTTCGGCGGTTCCGACGCCGCCGGTGTGCGCGGCCCCGCGTCGGACCGTCCCCGGTTGACCGCGACGCCGGACAAAATTTCATCCGTTTAATGCACGACCCAGGAGAACCTATGAACCCCGTTGACATGAAAGCGCGCCCCCAAGACACCGCCAAAACCCGCCCCCCCGTCCGACTCACGGAAAACCAGCGGAAAGTCATCCAGGACAAATACTTGCGGACCGACCCCTCGGCCGAAGTCTGGCTGGAGCGCGTGGCCGCCAACATCGCCCTGGCGGAGCTCCTGCACGCGGCCGAGGCGGACGGCTGGCACCTCTGGGACGGCGTGAAGCGGAAAGCGGTGGATCTGCCGACCCGCCGGGGCCAAAAAAGCCGGATGAACCTGTTGCACCACGGTCTGACCTCCTCGGACGAACGCGATAAAAACTTTTTCACTTTCCTGGGCAATCTCCGCAAGGCCGCCACTGAAATTCCCGAAGCCCGGGCCCTGGCCGAAGAGTGGCGGGATAAGTTTTACGCCATGCTGGCCCGCTTTGACTTTTTGCCCAACTCGCCGACCTTGATGAACGCCGGCCGGGATCTGCAGCAGTTGTCCGCCTGCTACGTCCTCCCCGTGCCCGACACCATGGAGGGCATCGCCGACGCCTTGAAGGCCCAGGCCTTGATCCACAAGTCCGGCGGCGGCACCGGGTTTTCCTTCCAGCGCCTGCGCCCCTCGGGGGACGTGGTGAAGTCCACCAAAGGCACGGCCTCGGGTTCCATCAGCTTCATGCAGATCTTCGATAAGATGACCGACGTGGTCAAGCAGGGCGGCACCCGCCGCGGCGCGAACATGGGCATCCTCCCCTATTGGCACCCCGAGATCGAAGAGTTCATCCACATGAAGGAAAAGCCCGGCGTCATGGAAAACTTCAACGTTTCCGTGACCGTGGACGAAAAGTTCATGACCGCCGTGGAAAAGGGCGAGGATTACGACCTCCTCAACCCCCGCACCATGGAGCCCACGGGCAAGAAAATGAACGCCCGGGAAGTCTTCGACCACATGGTGGACAGCGCTTGGAAATCCGGCGACCCCGGCATCATTTTCATCGACCGCATCAATAATTCGGCCTCGAACCCGACCCCGCATCTGGGGCAAATCGAAAGCACCAACCCCTGCGGCGAACAACCCCTCCTCCCCAACGAGCCCTGCAACCTGGGGTCCATCAACCTGGCCAATTTCGTCGAGGGCGACCTCACCCAGGGCAAGATGAACTGGGAGCGCCTGGGCGAGACCGTGGCCCTGGCCGTCCGCTTCCTGGACGACGTGATCGACGTCAACAACTACCCCCTGCCGCCCATCGAGGAGCTCTCCAAGGGCAACCGGCGGATCGGGTTGGGCGTCATGGGTTGGGCCGAAGCCCTGATCAAGATGGGCATCTCCTACGACACCGACGACTGTCTCAACATGGCCAAGGAAGTCATGGGCTTCGTCAACGACAAGGCCATGGAAGCCTCCGAGGCCCTGGCCGAAGAGCGCGGCGCCTTCCCCAACTGGAAAGGGTCGATTTTCGATCCGGACAGCAAGCATTTCCGCGGCGCGGAGCACCTGCCCCGCCATTGCGCCCGCACCACGATCGCCCCCACGGGCACCATCGGCCTGGCGGCCGGCCTGCAGGGCGCGGGCATCGAGCCCTTCTTCGCCATCGCCTACACGCGCTACAACGCCAAGGCCCTGGACGCCCTCAAGAAAGGCGAAAAGCCCAACGAATCGGACGTGTTCCACGAAGTGAACCCGCTCTTCCGCGAGGTGGCCCGCCGCAACGGTTATTTCGGCCTGCCGGAAAACGAGCTGTGGAAGAAAATCGAAGCCAACCACAAGTCGGTCCGCGGCGTGAAGGAGATCCCGGAGCGCTTTCAGAAGCTCTTCGCCTCCTCCCACGACGTGGCCGTGCCCTTCCACGTGTTGATTCAGGCGGCTTTCCAGACCCACACGGACAACGCCGTGTCCAAGACGATCAACATGCCCAACACCGCCACCCGGGACGACGTCAAGGAGGCCTATTGGCTCTCCTACAAAATGGGGTGCAAAGGCATCACCATCTACCGCGACGGCTCCAAGAGCCAGCAGGTGCTCAACCTGGGCGGCGCCCAGGCCGAAAAACCCAAGGCCCGGGACGCTTCCCGCGGGATGTCCTCGGAGTACTACGAGATCCGCACCGGCCACGGCGGCCTCCACGTACACATCGACTACGACGAGGAAGGCCCCTACCGCCTTTTCACCAGCCTCTCGCCCCTCGGGACCGACATTTCGGGCCTGACCAGCGTCGTGGGCATCATGATCTCCAAGTATCTCGAAACCGGTGGGGACCCCAAACGGATCCTCAAGCACCTCAATTCCGTCAAGGGCGACCGGCCCTTCGGCTTCGGCGCCCAGCGGGTGGATTCCATTCCCCACGCCATCGCCATCGCGCTCCGCACGCACCTTCAAAAACATGGCAAAATGGAGACCCCGCCGACCGAAGCGGCCGGCGGCGAAAAAGGCTTGGAGTTGTGGAACCGCTCCTCGGCGCTCTACTGCCCGGACTGTTTTTCCTCGAACGTCGCCCAACAAAGCGGCTGCACCGGCGTCACCTGCTTCGACTGCGGCCATTCGGAATGCTCGTGAGCCATCGGGTCGGTGTTGCGGCCGGCTAAATATGGCTATTTTGGAGGCCCGAATTCGAGACGGATTTGAGGAGCGAGGAGAGAGCAATGCGGGACATTGTGATCGACGAGGGACGAAGAAGCCGGCCGGAGGCGGACCTCCCTTCTAAATATTTCGCCTCGCTCTGGCGAGGCGATCCCTTGAGGAAGGGCCGGGCGCTTTTGCGCGGCGATCTGCGTCGCTCGTCAGTTGCATACTCCCGGTATGCGCCTTTCTCGCTCCTGGTCGCCCCACAAAATCGCCCGGCCAAAACAGCCATATTTAGCCGGTCGCAACACCAAGAGCGAACGCTAACGAATCGTTGACAAGGCCCTCCCCCCGGGGGAGGGGTCGCCCTCCCCGAGGGCGTTGCGGGGGTTTTCCTTTCGAAACCCTCCCGGGATTTTTTTTCTCAAGGAGAAAGTCGTCATGACCGTCAAGTCCGACCGATGGATCCGACGCATGGCCCAGGAAAAGGGGATGATCGAGCCCTTCGCGGAGGCCCAAAAGCGCGACGGGGTCGTCTCCTACGGTCTCTCCAGCTACGGCTACGATGCCCGGGTGGGCGATCGTTTCAAAATCTTCACGCCCCGCCCCGGCGACGTCCTGGACCCCAAGAACGCCGTTCCCGCCGCCTTCGTCGAAATGACCGCGAACCCGTACGTGGATCTGCCGGCCCACGCCTTCGCCCTGGCCCAGACCGTCGAATATTTCCGCATTCCCCGGAACGTCGTGACCACCGCCTACGGCAAGAGCACCTACGCCCGGTGCGGCCTGGTGGTCAACGTCACGCCCTTCGAGCCGGAATGGGAGGGGTTTGTGACGCTGTCCCTGGTCAACACCTCCGACGCGCCGGTCCGCGTTTACGCCAACGAGGGCATCGCCCAGGTCCTCTTTTGGGAGTCGGACGAGGTCTGCGAGGTGTCCTACGCCGACCGCCGGGGCAAATACCAGAAGCAAACGTCCATCACCCACGCCCGCCTATGAGCCTCCTCGACGCCGACACCCAGGGCCTGGTGGGGCCCGCCGACATCGCCGATTTGGAAGACCGGGGCCACCGGGTGGTGGACGCCCTGGGGGGCGATGTGTCGCCCACGGATTTGACCCGCCAATTGATCGAGCGGCTGAAGGACGAAAAACGCGAGCAGTTCTACAGCGACGTCCTTTTTTACCTCACCTCGGAGCGTTACACCGAGAACCAGGCCTACGAGCTTTGGAAGGAAATCCTGGACCATAAATTTCTGACCAGCCAAAAACTCGGGCGGAACGCCGGCATCCGGGTGGCCGCCTTGGACTATTTGTTGAACGTGCGGAAGCTGATCCTCACGCCGCGCATCGTCAATTCCCACGATTTCCGCCGCACGGTGCGCATGGCCCGCACCGACGCCCTCACGGGCCTCTACAACCGCCGCTATTTCATGGAACACACCGCCCGGGTGTTGGAGGCCGCCGCGCGGGTCAGGGCGCCGGTGTCGCTGCTCATGACCGATTTGGACAACTTCAAGCCCTTCAACGACGAGCACGGCCACCAGGCCGGGGACCTTCTGCTGCAGGAAATCGCCCGGATCGTCCGGGGGTGCGTGCGGGCCTCGGACATGGTGGCCCGCTACGGCGGGGACGAATTCGCCCTGCTTCTCCCCAAGGCGGCCAAAACCGAGGCCGAGGCCGTGGCCGAGAAAATCCGCCGCCAAATCGAGGAAAACTGCCAGTCCGTGGACGTCACCATCAGCATCGGCTTGGCCCAGTATTCCGTGGACGCCGGCGCCAAGGAAGACCTGATCGCCGCGGCCGACGAGCTCCTTTACCGCGCCAAGGAATTCGGCGGCAACAAAGTGTGCCTTTTCCGGCCCATCCGTTTTCGTTACGTGGAGGACGGTGCCCGCCCCACCCAGGTGGCCGTGGTGGGCGACTTCAACAATTGGAGCAACCGCGCCC
>DAOQNO010000102.1:0-5632 GCA_035332125.1 Elusimicrobiota bacterium
CCGCCGCCCAGGCCGAACCCGCCGCCCCCGTCGAAATGAAGATGGACAACATCGAAGACACCCCGGCCGCCCGCGCCGCCTTCAAGGAAGCCATTGAAAAATCGGCCGCGGACTTCAAAAACGACCTGAACCAGAACATTTAACCTCGCCGGCCAACGGGCCGAAGGTTCGATCAAATCAAAGGGCCTTTCCCGGAAACCGGGAAAGGCCCTTTGCTCTTGGCCGAAAGCCGCGCGCGTGGTATCCTTTATCGCGTGATCGCTTTAATTCTTTTCCTGCGTCCCACCCTGCTCAAATTCCTCGTGATGGGGGGATTGATCGCGGCGGCCCTGACCTTCCATTTCCTGACGCTTTCCCCCTACGAGGGGAGCGTGCGGGAGGGTCCGATTTCCACGGGGACGAAATTCGCCCGGATCGTCGGCCGCCGTTTGGCTTACACGGGGATTTACCGCGACATCGTTCGCAAATGCGGTTTTTATTTCCAGCCAACCGCGGCGTGGGAATCGGGCCGGGGTTTCGTGGAAAACCCCACCGCCGGGGCGCGATTCATGCAAAAACATCTGCCCAACGTGTCCTGGGAACTTCCGGGGAAGATTATCGGTTTGTCGCTGGGCGCCGCTTATTTTTACCTGCTCGCCTGTCTCGCCCTCTTCCTGATTCGCTAAATCTCTTACTCCGCCATCCAGAAAGGCACCGACATCAAGAACGCCCCGACGATGAATTCGGCGACGGCGTTGGTGATGAAATAGGGGAACACGCCCAAAACGATCCCCGTGAACAAAGCGACGTATTTCTGGTTCTTTTTGCCGTAGCCAAAATAAAACATTCCCACGAGGCCGAAGAGGGTGGACAACACAAACGACGCGTCGAGGCGCATGCTCCAAGATATCCCCCCGGACGGGACAACTCAATGGGGTCCGGCGAGAGACCCGTCCTCAGCGTTGAACGACGATTTTGATCGTCCGGTGGTCCCCCGCGCCCTCGGCGTGGAGGTAGTAGACCCCGCTGTCGACGGGACCGCCGCCGGCGTCGGTCCCGTCCCAGGCGGCTTGACCGGTGAAGTCCGCGAAAAGGGTTCGGACCGGCCGGCCGTTCAGCGAATAGAGTTTAAGCCGGGCGTCGGCGGGGAGCCCCGTCAAGGTCATGACCCCGCCCCCCGGCCGAAGCGGGTTGGGGAAGGCCTTGATCCGATCCAAGGATCCCGGCGTGGCCAACGGACGGGCCAAGGCGACCTTCCAAATCGCGTGGGCCGCCCGGGGGCTGCCGTCGAATCGTCGGAGCCCCATGTTCCCGAACCGGCGCAAGCTCAATTCGGCGGCGACCCCTCCCAAGGTGTAAAAGTTCTCGAGAATGACGAAGGCGTCGGTGCCGGCGGGGCAGGGACAGAGGTCCGCGTCCGCGTCGTTCAGCAAGTCCCGATTTTCCCACCAGACCACCGCCTCAAAATCTTTTTCCTGGGCCTGGGCCAGCAACGCGGTCAAGTAATCCCCCATGTTCGACTCCCCCCCCACCGCGCTCGTGTCGACCAAGATGGCCCCGCAGGCGGACGGCGGAGCCGCGTGCTGGTAGCTCGTGAGGATTTTCACCGCCGGCCACCCGGTCTCGGCGACCCAGATTTTTCGGTCGGTGGATTGCCGGACCATCGAAAACGCCTCGGCCAGGGGAAACCCCACGGTGTAGGAATCCGGCGGGATGGGGGGATAGAGGAATTGAAGAGGGTACATCGAAAAAGCGATTCGGTCGCCGGGAACGGACAGGGCTTCGTTCAGATGTTGCTGAAAACAGGCGCGCAAGGTGGCGTCCGTGCGGGGCCCCCCGCACCAGGGGGTGTACGGCGCTCCCGACGAAAGGGCCACCCCATACAGATATTCAAATTGAAACGTTGGAAAAATGACCAAATTCGGATGGGCGGCCTTCAGGGCGCGGTGAACGTCCCCGTACCATTGGAGGTAGGCGGACTTCTGGGCGGGACAAGAATAAAACTGGATATCCAATTCGATCGCGGGGCTAAAAAACCGGGGCCGCAGCAGGTCGATGAGATAGTTCGCCTGGCGGATGTAGGCCCGCTTGTATTTTTCGGCGTTGGGATCCGTTGAAAAGGGGTAGCAACCGTCGGCATCCACGGGGACCCATCCCGTCTGTTTGGCGCCGGCGGCGTCCACCTTTTGCGCCAGAGTCTTTCGACTGTCGAGGGGCGACAGGGCGAGGTAGCGGATTTTTCCCGATTGTATGGCCGCTTCGGCGATGGCGGACCATTGCCGGACCCAGGACGCCGGAAGGGGACCGCCGTCGGCGAATTGATCCCAGGGGATTCCCAGGAAATCGTCGCCGTGAATCGAAACGAGATCCTGATCGTCCATGTTCTCGAAGGACCAAACGGGAAAAACGCTGGTGGAAATGGAGATGGGCGTTTTCCCCATCAAGAAAGGGCGGTCGGCGGCCCAAAGAGGCCCCCCCGCCAACAAGAAGAGGAAACAAAGGACAACTTTTTTTGGGACGTTCATTTAGATATCATTCCCTCGCGGTGTTCCAAGGACGACCGCGGACCGGTCGAGCCCCAACGATTATAGCGTCTTCGAATCGGCGGGACTACGGTCAACCTCGTTCGACGGACGAACTCATGAAATCGACTATTCCTCTCCTTCTCCTGGCTGCCTCGACGGTCTTCCCGGCCCTTTCCCGCGCCGAATCCCCCCTTCTTTCAAGCACGTATACTTTTTTGGCCAAGGACTGCCGGTGGGCTTTTAACGAGACCGATCTCGAAGAGGGCCAGGACAACGCCCGGATCTGCCGGGGTCCGGCGCCCTACGAGCTCTTCATCGATTTCTCGGCCGAGGCCGCGTTCCTGTCCGCCCGGCGGTCCGACCGGCCGAACGATACGGTTTTCGGCGACCCGGTCGGCGGAATCGATGAGGAGAAAGGCGCGGTGGAATGGCGGTTGGCCGGGGGGGTTCCCTTCGCGCTGATCGTGCGAACGAAACGACGAACCACGCTGGACGACGGTCGGGAATGGACCAGCGAACGTTTGGCGGTCCGGGGTCTGGGCAATCATTCGGAGATCACGGGGGACGTGGACGTACACAAAACCCCCCACGCCAACGCCGCGGCCCGGACCTTGGCCGACCGACAATGGCGTGTCCATCGGGCCGACGAACGGTGAAAAAAAATCGAATCGGGCCTCCGGCGGACGGAAGAGCCGCGCCGACCCCGCCGCCGACCTTCTTCAAGCTCCGGGTCCGCCCGGGTTCCAGAAAAACCTCGGTGTTTAAAAAAGCCGACGACGTCTATGAAATCCATGTCCGCGCCCCCGCCGAACGGGGCCTCGCCAACGCGGAAGCGTTGGGGTTGTTGGCCCGGGCGCTGGACTGCCCTCCGAACCGCCTTCGGCTGGTCAAAGGCGGGACTTCCCCCCACAAAATCGTTCAACGCCTTTAGCCGATGCGGCGCTCCCCGCCCCCCAAACGAACCAACAACGAATGGGTGTTCGCCGCCCCTTCGGGAATTCACGGAAGCGGGCTTTTCGCGCGGGCGGAAATCCCCGCTGGAACCTTGTTGGTGGAGTACGACGGCCCCCGGGTGTCCGCGGCGGAGGGCCGACAAAGGGCGGCGGAAGGGAACGCCTTCGTCTTCGGGCTCAACCGGCGGGAGTTCATCGACGGGTCGGTGGGATGGAACCTGGGACGGTTCGCCAACCATTCCTGCGAACCCAACGCGGCCAGCGAAAGCCGGGGCGGTCGGATCTGGCTTCGGGCCCTTCGGGTCATTTTCCCGAAAGAGGAAATCACCTACGACTACGGGTTTTCTTTTCGGGACGACCCGACCCCCTGCCGTTGCGGCGCCCCGAACTGTCGGGGGAACATCGTGGCCGCCCGGCATCGGGATCGGTCCTAAGGGGACCTCGACCCAACCACTCCTTGGCTGAGGGCCGTCCCGAAAAGTATGACAACGGTCGAGCCAATCATGGAAACCGTGACCCGCTCCCCCAAAAACAGCCCTCCCCACACCATCCCAAAAACGGGAATCAGATAAGTGACCACCACCGTCCGGGTCGCCCCCAAACGGGCGATCAACCGGTAAAAAGAAACGAAGGCGACGGCCGTGCTGAAAACGCCCAACAACCCCACGCTCCACCAGGCCGCGGGGCCGGGGCTCTGGGCGGGCCATCGGGCGATGACGAAGGGCGCCAGGACCATCGCGCCCGTGACTTGGCTGACGGTGGTAATGGCCAAGGGGCTCACGTCCGCCAAATATTTTTTCGTGTACACGATCGAAAAACCGTAAAGCAGGGTGCCCATCAGCGCCGCCGCGATGGCGGCGGCTAATCGCGTCGAATGGAAGGAGAGTCGTCCGCCCACCAACAAACACACCCCGAGCCCGCCGATCAACAATCCCAGCCCTTGGGAAAACCGAAGCCGCTCCCGAAGCCAGACCCACCCCACCACCGCGGTAAAAAAGGGGGCGGTGGAATTAAGAATGGCGCCGAACCCCGCGTTGGTGTGAATCGTGGTGTAGGCCAGCAGGGAAAATGGCACCGCCGAATTGGAAACGCCCAACAAGACGGTCTTTTTCCAATGCCGACGGATTTCGCCGAACTTCCCGTTGAGACCGCAGAGCCCGAGGAGAAAGGCCCCGCCGATGGAAAGCCGCAGGCCCACCAGAGGGAGCACGCCGAAGGCCGGTCCGGCCACCCGCATGAACAGGTAGGACCCGCCCCAAAGGGCGGCGACAATCAAAAATTCAAAGAGTACAATCACGGGATAGATGATTTTCCTTTGACGCGGTTTCACCCAACGGGAGGCTTCATGTCCATCCGGCCGATTTTTCCAGAGGCGCTTCTAAAAAAGTCGGGATTGAAAAGGATCCCCATCAACATTTGGGACGATTACGAAGACGACGGGGCGATTCCCCCGGGGAAGGTTCAAGAAACCTGGGCTTATGTCGAATCGTCCCTCTTATCGACGGAATTGATGGACGATGTGCTTCGGGTGTTCTGCGAGACGCTCAATAAAAAACACCGCGTCCGAGGGGTGTCCTTCGCCCTGCGGAAACGGCGGGAAGGCGCCCTTGAAATCGCCATCAAAGGCTTGACGCACGCGGAACGAATCAAACTGGTGCGGAATTTAAAAAAAGAAAGACCGACGTACCAAGGCCTCGTTCTCGACGTGTACAGCGAATCCTAGGTCAGCGATCCAGAGTCGCCCGGGTAAAGAACCACTTCCCTTTCACCTTCGAAAAGAAAAAAATCCCCACCTGAACTTCCCCCCGGTCCGACGTCGCGCCCTCTTTGGGGTATTCGACCCGGGCCACCAACTCCCGCATGGAGTCTTTCATGGGGCTTTTGCCCGGGTCCGTCTCCATCATTCGGGCATAGAGGGCTTCAAAATCCCGCGCCGACCGCTTAATGACCGGATCCTCCTCCAACCGCCCTTTGGTTTCGAAAGGGAAGCGCGTGAGTTTCTTTAGGGAATCCATGTCTTTGTACATGACCGCCAGGCGAAAATCGCCCCAGAAAGCGGCAAAGGCGGGATCGCCGGTCGAGGTGGACGACACCGAGGCCGGCGTCGGGGCCGGCTTTGACACCGGCGGCGGAGGCGCGCCGGGGGGCGGGGCCGCCGGCGCCGCGGCGACGGGT